>JAGYOI010000435.1 GCA_018399395.1 Prolixibacteraceae bacterium | reverse complement strand
TTTCGTGCCAGTAGGTTGCCGTTACCGCGTGTGACATACCCGGCCACATCAATCAATGCTTTCATCTCGGTTGTAACATCGGCAAAATATACCGGCGAACCTAAAATAATTCCGTCGGCCTCAACCATTTTATCGATACAAAGGTTTAGCAAATCGTTTTTAATATGACATTTCCCGTCTTTCACCTCACGGCATTCGCCACAAGCGGTGCAACCATGTACAGGCTTATTGCCAACTTGCACCAATTCGGTTTCAATACCTTGTTCATTCAGAACCTTAAAAATTTCCTGAATCATTAAAAATGTATTCCCGTCGCGTCGCGGGCTTGCATTAAAAGCTACTACTTTAGGCATGTTTTATGATTTTTTTATTCTATTGAATTTTTCTGTCGCGGTTAAACACGTAGGAGATAATATTAGCCCCCATTTTCAGGGCCATTTCCCTAATGTGCTGCGGGTTGTTGTGAACCGCTTTAGATTCCCATCCATCGCCAAGATCACTTTCGTACGAATAAAACACAACAAGCCGGTCGTCGTAGAACAAACCAAAGCCCTGTGCCGGTTTCCCATCATGTTCGTGAATCTTCGGAAGTCCATTCTCAAATTCATATTCCTGGTGATATATAGGATGGTCAAAAGCCAATTCCACAAATTCCTGATCGGGAAAAACTTTTTTCATTTCCCGGCGAATGTATTCATCAAGTCCATAATTATCGTCAATATGCAGGAAGCCGCCGCTCATCAGGTAAGCCCGCAGTACTTCCACATCGCTATCGGAAAAAACAACATTACCATGACCGGTAAGGTGCACATAAGGATAGTTGAAAATATCATAGCTGCCTACCTCAACAGTTGCCGGTGCAGGGTCGATATTGGCATCGAGATTTTGATTTACAAACTTGATAAGATTGGGCAAAGCGGTAGGATCGCTGTACCAGTCACCCCCGCCATCGTATTTTGCCAGGGCAATTTTTACAGTAGTTTCGTTTTGTGCGAAACTTACTACAGTAAGTATTACAAATAAGAATAATATAAATCGTTTTGTCATCTTCATCATTAACTTTAATACATGTACCACGCTTAAACACCGTTTATCTCGTTCACAAGATTGGCAATTTGTGTGGCCACAACCCCGGCAGTCTCAGTCCGCAACCTGCTCTCCCCCAATGTTATTTGCCGATAGCCTTTTTGATTGGCCAATGCTATTTCCGATGGTGAGAAATCGCCTTCGGGGCCAATTAAAATAAGGACCTTTTGTTTTAGCTCAATCAAACTAAAAAGATGTTCGCGCGGCATATCCTCCTCGCAATGTGCGATAAATTTTGAACCTTCAAAATCTGTATTTAAAAACGTTTCAAAATTAGTTAAATTATTCAACCTTGGAAGATAAGCCTTCAACGATTGTTTCATGGCCGACACCACTACTTTTTCGAGTCGTTCGGGTTTAATTTTTTTACGTTCGGAATGCTCGCAAAGCAAAGGAGTTATTTCATCTACCCCAATTTCGGTTGCTTTTTCAAGAAACCACTCGAAACGGTCGTTGTTTTTAGTGGGCGCTATGGCGATATGTAAGTAAAAATCCCGTTTCTGAAAATCCCGGGTTTCTTCTTTCACAACAACACCACACCGTTTCGGGTTGGGGTCGGTAATTTCGGCCTTAAACCAGCCACCTTGCCCGTCAACCAAGGTGAGCATATCGCCCTGGCGCATACGCAACACCCTGATACAGTGCTTCGATTCGGTTTCGTTAAGTGTATACGCTTTCCCTGATATATCGGGGGTATAAAATATGTTCATCGCTCCGGTTTATTCTTTGTACAATTTTGGGTACAAATGCAAAAATAATAAACCTGAG
>JAGYOI010000434.1 GCA_018399395.1 Prolixibacteraceae bacterium | reverse complement strand
TGTTACCCATCCGGATGATTGCCACACAATGATCCAGAAAATTATTGACCACTACGGCCGGCTGGATGTGCTCATTAGCAATGCCGGCATTTCGATGCGCGGAAACTTTGAAGATTTGAGCCCCGAAGTTTTCAAGCAAGTTATGGATGTGAATTTTCATGGCGCTGTAAACATAACCAAAGCAGCACTCCCCCACCTGAAAGAAAGCCGGGGGCGTATCATGTACATATCGAGCGTGGCCGGTATCAGGGGCTTACAAGGCATTTCGGCATACTGCTCGGCCAAAATGGCGCTTACTGCCCTGGCCGAATCAATGCGCATTGAACTCAGTAAAACCGGTATAAAAATAGGAATAACATACGTGGGCTTTACCCAAAACGACCCGGTAAAGCGCACCATGGCTGCCGATGGTAACCTGATTCCCATTGAAGAGCGCAGCAACAAAAATGCCCAGACCACCGATGAGGTAGCCCTGGCCATTATCCGTAATGTTGAAAAAGGACGTTTCAAAAATGTTCTAACCACGTTGGGCAAACTCAATGCCTTTGCCAATAAGCTCTTTCCGGCTATAGTTGAAAAAATTCTGATAATGGCAAACGACAAGGTAAGCAAGATGTCGAGATAAAATAAACTTACAATAAAACCCGGGAATAATAATACTATGTTGTAAAACAGTTGATTATAATTGCAATATTCCTACTAATTAAAAAACGTATTTCGTAATTTGATTATAAATCTAAAACGGACAGTTATGAAAAACATAATCAGATTACTCATTGCATTTATTTTTGCAGGTTTAATTTTTTCCGGGTGTGGAAATGGTTATGAATCTGTTAAAGTAGGTTTATTGATGCATGCTTTTGACAATGAAAGATGGGAAAAAGATCATGACTACTTCATCTCGAAAGTAAATGAATTAGGAGGAGAAGTTGAAGTTTATAATGCCAAAAATGATGCATCAAAACAGTTAGAGCAGGCAAATAAGCTGCTCGACGCGGGAATCAAAGTATTGGTTGTGATACCGGTTGACCAGTATGTTGCCGGCGAAATTGTGAAAGCTGCTCATGAGAAAGGTGGCAAAGTTATTTCGTACGATCGTTTAATAAGAGATTGCGACCTCGATTATTATGTGTCGACCGATAATGTTGAGATTGGCACCTTACAAGCCCGGTATTTAACAGCCATAAAGCCAAAAGGAAAGTATGCATTAATTGGAGGTGCTGTAACCGATAACAATAGCCACGAACTTTATTTGGGACAAAGAAATGTTTTGCAACCTTTGGTTGAAAGAGGTGATATCGAGATTGTACTAAATGTTTTATTAAAAGAATGGGATGAAAATGAAGGTTATGAAAACACACTCGAATTGCTGGAGAAGAATTCAGATATAGATGCCATTATTGCCGGCAACGATGAAATAGCAAGAGGTGTTATTCGTGCAATAAAAGAAGAAGGAAAACAGGACGGAATATTGGTAGCAGGCATGGATGCTGACTTACCAAATATACAAATGATAATAAAAGGCGAGCAAACATGTACCATTTTTAAACCATATGAAAAAATGGCCACTGCTGCTGCTGACATTGCTGTTAAAATGGCCCGTGACCAAGAGTTTGAAAAGACATATAAGACGGTAAGCAATGGTGAAAAACTTGTACCCGCTATTTTATACAGCGGCATTATTGTCAACAAAGAAAATGTTCATTATACGGTAATTGAAGAAGGGTATCAGAAAGAGGAAGATGTGTATAATTAAACATAACTGAAGTAATGGGAATTGCGAAGTTCATTTTGATACATTTTGCGTTTTTCAAAACAAAACACCAATCAAAGCCTTTTTCCATTATTTTTGCAG
>JAGYOI010000433.1 GCA_018399395.1 Prolixibacteraceae bacterium | reverse complement strand
AAATATGAGATTCTGAGGGCTTTTTAATATTACTACTTTCGGATGCTAGTGGATATTTTTAAAATAATAGCCCCATTTTTTAAGGAAACTGATAAAAGATTTAACATGAAGCACAAAAAATAATTTTTTACGCTCAATAGTATATATTTTTATTGAAATTTGTGATATTTGTCAACTTAATCTACTTATTTATTATAAAAATCACAATCAAAATACAAACAACATGTACAAAATCCAAAACCTCAACAAAATCGACGAAAAAGGTTTACAGTTGTTTCCTGCTGACCAATACAAGATCAACAGTGAATTTACTGACCCAGATGGAATTATTCTGCGTAGTTACAAAATGCATGATATGGAACTACCATCCTCGCTTAAAGCAATAGCACGTGCAGGCGCAGGTGTTAACAATATTCCAATCGATAAATGTACTGAAAATGGTATTGTTGTATTTAACACGCCCGGAGCTAATGCCAATGGCGTAAAAGAACTGGTAATTGCAGGCCTGATGCTCACTTCGCGCGATATTGCCGGAGCAATTGAATGGGCAAAATCAATTAAAGATAAAGGCGATGAAATACCAGCAATTATTGAAGCTGGCAAAAAGAATTTTGCAGGACACGAAGTTAAGGGTAAAACCTTAGCCGTAATCGGGCTTGGGGCTATCGGAGTTTTGGTGGCAAATGCAGCCCAGGCAATTGGCATGAATGTAATTGGGTTCGACCCATACATGTCGGTAAAAGCAGCCTTAAAGTTAAGCCGCAATGTAAATGTTGCTCCAAGTATCGATAAACTACTGGAAGATGCCGACTACGTAACCATCAATATACCACAAACACCCGAAACCAAAGGCTATATTAACAAAGAACGTATAGCCATGATGAAAGATGGTGTAAAGATTCTGAATTTTGCTCGTGGTGGCCTGGTAAATAATAACGATATAAGGGAAGCGCTCGAAAACGGGAAAGTTGCAAAATATATTACCGACTTCCCCGATGCTGAATCGATGAACCTGCCAAACACGATTGCCGTACCGCACCTGGGGGCTTCAACCCAGGAATCGGAAACAAACTGTGCAATAATGGCCGTTGAGCAAATTAGTGAATACCTTGAGAACGGAAATATAATCAACTCGGTAAATTTCCCTGCAGCTCAAATGGAGCGTCACGATGGTGCACGTATTCTTATTGCAAACAAAAATGTACCCAATATGGTGAGCCAGATAACAACCATTCTTGCTGGTGCTGACGTAAACATTGCAGGAATGCTTAACCGTAACTGTAACGACATAGCCTACAATATAATTGATGTTTACCGCCCTGAAGTTAACCAGGAAATAGTTGATAAGCTCAAAAATATTGACGGTGTATTCATGGTTCGGATACTCCCGAAAAAATAGAATTATTTCGTATCAAGATAAAAAGAGGCTTTGGGCCTCTTTTTTTTCGCCTTCTGAAACATCTCATAATTATATGTGTCATTTTTCCTACCTTTGTTTGTCATAAAACATTAATAAAATGTCAGTACACAAAGAAATACGCAAAGTAACCACACACGTATTATCAGAAATGAAACTACGTGGCGAGAAAATTTCGATGCTAACAGCCTACGATTTCAGTATGGCAAGGCTAGTTGACGAAGCCGGTATGGATATTATTCTTGTTGGCGACTCAGCCTCTAACGTAATGGCCGGAAACGAAACAACCCTGCCCATAACACTCGACCAAATGATTTATCATGGTAAATCGGTGGTAAAGGGTGTTAAGCGCGCCCTGGTTGTTGTTGATATGCCTTTTGGAACCTATCAGGGTAATTCTATAGAAGCGGTACAATCGGCCATTCGAATTATGAAAGAAA
>JAGYOI010000432.1 GCA_018399395.1 Prolixibacteraceae bacterium | reverse complement strand
GTAGGAAAGTGATTTTGTTTTTCATCACGTTCTTTTCTTATTTGTTGAGAAACCTTTAGATCTTCATCATTCTTTTTGATGAGGTGATGAATGTCATCAATTGAGATGTCTATATATCTGCTTTCGTTTATCATTTTCAGGTGTTTGTTTTCTACCCCACCGCATTATCATTTACCTGGTCGATAATTCTGATGATTTTGCTTACCTGGGCTTCGTCGGTGAAAATACCGGTTATGCCCTGGTCGTTGAGGTTGGTGAAGGGTGGTTCGAAGAGTATTTCTTTGTTGATGGTGCCGTTTTTTGTGAGGTAGCTTATTATGGTGTTGATGAATGTGATTTGGTTGGCTGTGAGGTTACCGGCTTGTATAAAATCGGCAAAGAGTTGTTGCACGGCATCGGTGTCGAGGCCTACAATGCTGCGGATGAATTTCACAAGTGGAATGTCACCGTATTCCTTCTGATATTCTTCTTTTGTACCTATTTCGCCTTTGAACAAGATGTTCTCGAGTTGTTGTAGTTCGTCGGGTGTTATTTGCTGGTTTTTACGAATTTTATGAATCACCAGATGGTCTTTGTGTTCTTTTATGTACCGCTCAACCCTTTCGCGATAGCTTTGCATTGATGTGTAGCTTGGTATGATGTCGAGTTCTTCGACCATGTCGAGGTTGAGGTAATCTTCGAAATTGGTAAAGACATCGTATTTTTGTTCTTTGTCGAGGAATTTTATTAAATCGCGCAGGTCGCAACGTACCTGTTCTATATTTTTATAAGTGACTTTCTGCCAGAATTCTTCATTCTGAACGTTGTTTATTGTTTCGATTTTGGCGTTCACTGCCGGAATATTTTTCTTCTTTAGTAGTCTTTTCCCGATTCCGGCCACTTCAATAATTATAGTGTTTTGTTTTGTGTCGTCGAGGATTTTATAAAGTTGCAAGTTTAAAATCATAAGGTCGAAGCGTTTAGCGTTTTCGTCATCGGTAGCCGGGACAGGCAGTTTTGAGAGTTGATTACAAATGTCGTTAAAATCGGTGCGTGAAATGCTTTCCCAGCGTTGGCGTTTGCTGTACTCGTTGACCAGGCGCATTTCCAGACGAACTTCAAAACGGGTTTCATCCAGGGTTGCAATTTGCTTGTGCAGCTCGTCGATGTATTTTTTTGCAACTTCCAGGTCTTCGGGTGTGGTTTCATTATTTGACAGAAGACGGAGGGCGATATCAAGTTTTGCTTCAAAAATACGTTGTGAGATTGATTTTTGGTTCGATGTTTCGATGCCTTCGGGGTTTTCGCCAAAGAATTCGAAGTTTTGGCAAAAATCAAAAATCAGGAAATGTTTTTTGTCTTTGCCCGGACCAAAGAGGTTAGGGAAAAGCCTTGTGCCCCGGCCAATCATTTGCCAGTACTTGGTGGCCGATTTAACGGGCTTAAAGAATACGAGGTTCACGGCCCTTGGTGCATCAACCCCTGTGTCCATCATGTCAACAGAAACGGCAATTTGGGGATCGTCTTCGGAGGGGGTATAACAAAAATTGGTTAATAGCTCCTGTGCTTTTGGTTCAAAATTATCGATTACCCGTAACAGGCTGCCGCCATACTCGGGGTACATTTTATTGAAACGCTCTTCGATGAAAAGAGCGTGTTTGTGATTACGGGCGAAAATAATTGTTTTACCGAGTTTGTCGCCTGCCTGGGTTTTGATACCATTGTCCATCAGGAATGCGAGTACGCGGTCAACGGTATTGGTGTTAAACAGCCACGAGTTGAGGGCGTTGTTGCTGATGGTGTCGTCGGCTTCTCCGGTTGTGGGGTCGCCAAATTTCTCTTCGTATTCTTCTTTTTCGGCATCGCTCAGGTCGTGGTAG
>JAGYOI010000431.1 GCA_018399395.1 Prolixibacteraceae bacterium | reverse complement strand
ATTTTTCTTGTTTTTTGCACCTCTGCAATTTGACCCTCCATGGTAACATCGTAAGGTATGGCCTCAACAGCCCTGATTACACCAAACGCAACCGGCATTTCGGGCATCTGCATGTTAATAAGTGCTGCATGCATGTACAAACTTTCTTCTTTGGCATCGTGTACCAGAATATCGTCAAGCGTGTAGCCCTCTTGTCCAATGGTAACAGCCTTCAACTTACCGTTTTCAAGTACCAGGCCTTTATCTTTATTGGTACCAAAAATCATTTTCTCACCATGCTTCAAATATATTTGCTTATCCTCGCGGTCTTCACCTTTGGTAATCTCATCATGAATACCACTACTGAATATCACGCAATTTTGCAGCACTTCAACTACCGATGTACCTTTATGCCGGGCAGCCACATCAAAAATTTCCTGGCTCATTTTCATGTTGCCATCAATGGCACGGGCATAAAAATTGCCTTTGGCCCCCAGTACTAACTGCCCGGGCACAAATGGCTCTTCAATGGTACCGTAAGGCGAAGTTTTGGTTTTCTCCCCAAAATCAGTCGTTGGTGAGTATTGCCCTTTGGTCAGTCCGTAAATCTTATTATTAAAAAGAACCAGGTTCATATCAATATTTCGCCTGATGGTATGAATAAAATGATTACCACCAATAGCCATAGCATCGCCATCGCCGGTTATTTGCCAAACCTGCAGTTTCGGGTTCGCACTTTTCACGCCCGAAGCAATAGCCGCACCACGTCCGTGAATGGTATGAAAACCATACGTGTTCATATAATACGGGAAACGTGAAGAACAACCAATACCCGAAATAACAGCATAATCGGCCTTGTTAAGCCCAAGGTTGGCCATTACCCGTTGAATTGCATTCATGATAGCATGGTCACCACAACCGGGACACCATCTTACCTCGTTTGCACTTTTAAAATCTTTTGCGGTATATGTAAATTCTGACATTGAGCTATTCCTCCATTAATTTAGTTACACTTTTTTTAATCTCCTCAACCGAGAAAGGTAATCCCTGCACTTTATTCAACTGATGGTATTCAAAGTGTGGAATCTTGTCGCGCAAATAAGCGGCAAATTGACCAAGGTTTAGCTCGCACACAATAATTTTTTTATACTTCGAGAATACTTCAGCCGAATTAGCGGGCAGCGGGTTGATATAATTAAAATGGGCCAGGCCTACTTTCTTGCCTTCGTCGCACAATTCACGTGCTGCACTAACAAGGTGACCATAAGTACCACCCCATCCAACAATAAGCACATCGCCTTCAGGACATCCGTAAGTTTCAATATTCGGCACCATATCGACCACGCGGGCCACTTTTTCGGCACGTATTTCGCACATCTCCTGGTGATTAGCGGGATCGTGGCTAACCGTGCCCGACTCATCTTTTTCGAGGCCGCCAATACGGTGTTCAAACCCTTCCATCCCGGGGAACGCCCATTCGCGTGCCAGGGTTTCATCGGTACGCCGAAATGCTTTAAACTTCGATGGGTCTTTCGCTACGCGGGTGTTTATGGTTGGAAGGTCTGCCATCGAAGGTATTTTCCATGGCTCACTGCCATTCCCAAGAAAACCGTCGGTAAGCAACATAACTGGCGTCATTCTTTCAAGCGAGATACGTGCTGCTTCAAAAGCATAGTCGAAACAATCGCTTGGAGAGCTGGCTGCAATAACAACCATCGGGCTTTCACCGTTCCGCCCCCAAAGCGCCTGCATTAAATCAGACTGCTCTGTCTTGGTTGGCAATCCGGTTGACGGGCCACCACGCTGTACATTCACAACAACCAGTGGCAACTCGGCCATTATGGCCAGGTTTATAGCTTCCGATTTCAATGCCAGTCCGGGACCCGAAGT
>JAGYOI010000430.1 GCA_018399395.1 Prolixibacteraceae bacterium | reverse complement strand
GGTTATCTGAATCGGAACTAATGAAAACCTTTTTAGTTCCGAGTGAAATGTACCAAATGTTAATCGCTCAGTTTGGGAATGAAGTGAAACCAAAATCATTACAATACAGCGATACCGGAGTGCCATATCGGGAAGTGAAAATAAACGATACGCGGGCGGGGATAATAAACAAAGCAATGGACTTTTTTCACGATGCCGGGTTCCAATTTGATTATAAAATTAAAGTAGTGGACTTTCGGGAAAAAGATACAATGGGAAGTATTGACCAAGAAAATAGTTTGGTGCTGCTATCCATAAAAGCAATCGATCAGGGAATGGATTACGTTCTTAATACCTGTATCGAAGAATACATTCACTTAAAATGGGGAGTTGCTGATGAGACACGTGGGTTTCAGGATGCCGTGATTACTGAATTAATTAATTATATGAAAGGAGTAATAAAATGACTATTGAAAAAAGAATTTGCCCGGCGTGTGGAAAAAACACACCGGGTGAATATTGCGACCGGTGCCAGAAGAAATTCAATGAAGGATTTATTGCCCTTGTAAGTGTTGATCCGGAAAAATCCACAGTTAAGGAAAATGGCACTATGACAAATGAGAATGCTTACCGAACCGGGGAATTATTATTTATCAAAAAAGAATCATTTTTTAAACTCTTTGATATTTCAGAACAGGACGTCAAAGAGAATTATGTATTCGTACACGATGAGATTGTTAACGTTTTGAAAAAATCATGCCTATGAAATTTACGAATGAATTTATAAAACATTTTTGGCGCGAAGTCTGGAAAGAAGTTGATGAGATTGAAACTTCCGATGACTTTGACATTGAATTTGAAACCGAAATAGACGGGGCAATGTATGACGTAAAAACCGATGGTTTTGTTTATGTTACAAGGGACGTAACTCCGGCGACCTCGGATAGACTAAACCCGGAATGGGTTGAACTCGACAAAACAGTCGAGATTAATGATGTGAAAATATATGGTGAAACAACGACCCTACGGCTTAACAACCGTCAGCTTAAAAGAATAAACGAATCAACACTTGACTTAGTATTTGATAATTAAAATTTGAAAAAATGAAAACGAAAAATGACGTTACAAAAAAGAGGTTAGCTCAAAGAATCGAGAAAGCTAACAGTGAAGTTCCACAATCAATTCAAAGGATGCTCGACGATGCTGCGAAACAAAAAGATTTCATGGTTCGCTTGGGTGAAGGAATGGAGAATGAGTTCCAGAGTGACCAGCGGGTTATGTTGGCAACTAAAGCGGGTGATTTCAACTTGCACGACAATGCAGTTAGTCAGCTTGCCGGAAAGTACAACATTTCATCGAGGGAGATTAAAAAGTATTTGGCAGGGAACTTTCCCGGTGATGCAAGTTGGCAGCATGACACGGTTGCTTATATTTTGAATCAGCATAGCCAACATGCCAGACAGGAAAGATTTTTAATGCGTGCTGTTGGGAATGAAGTTCGCGGAGTTTTGTCGGAGTATTACAAAGTTTTCGACAATGAAATTTTGACCACTGAATTTTTAAAGTATGCGAAAGAATCCGGGGCGCAATTTGCCGGGGGACATTACAACGGGATTAACCTGTGGATTGAAATGTTATTGCCACAAACTTTTGGTATTAGTACGGTAAAAAACGGGGACGTTGAAATTGCCGTTGGTGCCCGGTTTAAAAATTCGGAGTTCGGCGCTTCATCGTTTCAGATGAGGTCGTTTTTTATGAATGCTGTTTGTGCCAATGGCGTTGTGGGTGAAAACTTATTGCACCACAGGCATGTTGGTGAAAAACTGCCAGAAGGTATTGAATTGAGCCGGGAATTAATTTTAACGAATACCCGGAAAACAAAACTGGAAGTCAGGG
>JAGYOI010000043.1 GCA_018399395.1 Prolixibacteraceae bacterium | reverse complement strand
TATTGCGGTTCGCAGCTCAGGTACATCGGTTTACAGGGCTGATAAAGAAAAGCTGACCATTGGTGAAGTAACAAGCGGAGAATTTATCGACTACATAAGTGTTACGGGTCTTGTTGAGCCCATAAGCACCATTTTTCTCGATGCCGAGGAGTCGGGAAAAGTGGAGGAAATTGTAACCGAAATGGGCGAGATGGTTAAAAAAGGGGATATAATTATCCGACTCAGAAACAGCGACTTATACCTACGCATTCAGGAGAGCGAATCGACTTCGGCCTATCATTCAAACACGCTGCAAAACACTATTCTGACAATGGATCAGAAAAAAATGGATAATAAACGGCAGGTTATCGATTGGAAATACCGTGTTCAGACATTAAAAAGGGCTTACGAACAGAACCGTACTCTTTACGATAAAAAACTGGTAGCCGAAGAAATTTTTGTGCGATCGATGGAAGATTATGAATTGGCAAAAGAAAACTACAACATTGCCATTCAGCGCATGGAACAGGATTCGGTTTTTCGTGAAGTGCAACAAAGACAAATTGAAGAGCGTCTGACAAATATGGAGCGCAATATGTTGCTGGCTCGCAAACAGTTGGACAATTTAAACGTAAAGGCTCCCATCGACGGGCAATTGGGAATGCTGAATGCCGAAATTGGACAAAGCATAAACCGCGGGGACAGAATAGGGCAAATAAATGTGCTTACCGATTTTAAAGTGAATGCGCAAATCGACGAGCACTATATCGATCGTGTAACACCAAGCCTTATGGCAACCCTCGACCGGCAGGATGAGGCATTCGGGCTGGTGGTTAAAAAAGTTTACCCCGAAGTCCGTAACGGTCAGTTCGAAGTGGACTTGGTATTTACGGGACAAAAACCCACGAACATACGCATTGGGCAATCTTACTACCTGCGATTGGAGCTTGGCACACCACAGCAGGCTGTAATGATTCCCCGTGGAGGGTTCTTCCAGTCAACAGGCGGGCAATGGGTTTACGTCCTCAGTCCCGATGAAACCTTTGCGGTTAAACGCAATATTCGCACAGGAAGACAAAACCCGCAGTATTACGAAATAATCGAAGGACTGGAACCCGGCGAAAAAATCATTTCTTCAAGCTACGAAATGTTTGGGGATAATGATAGGATTGAAATGAGGTAGGAAGGTAGGAAGGTAGGAAGGTGAGAAGGTGGGAAGGTAGGAAGGTAGTAGGGTGAGAAGGTGAGGTAATTTTGGAGTTGTACGTAGGATGTTAAATGTCAGAGATATAATTTTATATTATCTTTATTACTTATCTTAAAGACTAGAAATATGAGTAATACTATTGAAAAATTTGAAGATTTGGTGATTTGGCAAAAGGGTGTTGAGTTAGCGGTTCAAATATATAATAAACTCCAAAATTGTCGTGATTTTGGATTTCGAGATCAGATTCAGCGTTCGGCTGTCTCAATTCCTTCAAATATTTCGGAGGGTTATGATCGGAAATCAAACAAGGAGTTTTTGCGCTTTTTAAGAATTGCAAAAGGCTCTTGTGCAGAACTGAGAACCCAATTAATTATTGCAAAAAAAATTAATCTTTTTGACACAGAAAACTTAATCGAAGATACATTGGTGTTATCATCAATGATTCAAAAAATGATAAGTTACAGAGAAAAATTTAACAATCAATAACTTAGCACTATGAACTCAGTTTTCATCCAACCAAAATATCGTAATACCATGTCACCATCCAACCTTGTTACCCTGTTACCCTGTTACCTTGTCACCCTGTTACCCTGTCACCCTGTTACCTTGTGACCCTGTTACCTTGTGACCCTGTTACCATTTTTAAAAAAACAAATTTATAAATCATGATACGCACAGAAAAACTAAACAAAGTATTTCGCACCGAGGAGGTGGAGACTACGGCACTGAACAATGTTAGTATGCATGTTCAGAAGGGAGAGTTTGTAGCCATTATGGGGCCTTCGGGCTGTGGCAAGTCAACACTACTTAACATTATCGGCCTGCTCGATAATCCCAGCGATGGGCTGTATGTGTTTAACGGGCACGATGTGTCGAAGTTCCGCGAGAGTCAGCGTACCGGGCTGCGAAAGGGTAACATAGGGTTTGTTTTTCAGAGTTTTAACCTGATTGACGAACTGAATGTTTTCGAAAATGTTGAGCTGCCCTTGCTTTACCTTAAAATTCCTGCAAAAACCCGCAAAGAGATGGTCACCACAGTGTTGGAGCGCATGAATATCGGGCATCGTGCCAAGCATTTCCCGCAACAACTATCGGGGGGGCAGCAACAGCGTGTGGCCATTGCCCGTGCGGTGGTAGCCAATCCAAAGTTAATTCTGGCCGATGAACCTACCGGTAACCTCGACTCGAAAAACGGGATTGAAGTAATGGAGCTATTGGCCGAACTCAACCGCGAAGGAACCACCATAGTGATGGTTACACACAGCGACCGCGATGCAAGTTACGCGCACCGCATCATCAACCTGTTCGACGGTGAAATACTTACCGAACAACAAAAGCGCATGCTCGAAACCGAAATGGGCGTGCATTTTTAGCAGCTTATGTAACAGTTTATCCATGAAATATTAAAATTGAATTTTAGTTTTTCATGGATAAATGCAAAAATGTACCATGAATATTTAAAACAGACGACAATATGTTTCGACTATATTGGATATCGGTTCTTCGGTTTTTTAACCGGCACAGAGGTTCGACCCTGATTAACATTTTGGGGTTAACACTCACGTTTGCCGTATTTTTCACCGTTATCGATTATGTGAACTACGAATATGGCTTCGACACATTTTATAAGGACGCACAAAAGGTTTACAGGGTAAACACCGAAATGCTTACCGGCACAGAGGTAACTTACCGGGGGGCAAAATCGCCCCAGGGAATGGGTAACATCAAAGAGCAGATTTCCGAAATTGAGGCCAATGTTTCGTTGTTTTACGAGAGTTGTCAGGTTAAATACGAAGATGTGTCGCTGTTCGAACAAAACGTGCTTTGGGCGTCAGAAGGTTTCCCCGATGTATTTCCCATTCCCATGCAATATGGCAATGCAGCTTTCGAACGGCCGCATACGGGCATTATTTCGGCGCGAATGGCAAAAGCAATTTTTGGCAACGAAAACCCCATGGGAAAAACCATAAAAGTGAACGAAGGTTTCCCCATCGAAATTACCGGAGTGTTTAACAATCTTCCTTCGAACACTCACTTGGTGGCAGACTACTTTATTTCGGTCAAAACATGGATAGAATACGATTGGGTAAGCCCCGACTGGTTCAACGGCTGGAACGGGAATTCCATGTGGAATTACATCAAGGCCGATCCGAAAAATATCGGCATCATCACCCAAAAACTCAACGACATTGTGAGTGAAAAACGCCCGACCCTAAAACAAGAAGGACGTAAGGTACTGTTTCATCTTCAAGCACTAAAAGATGTCCACTTCGAGACCGACTTAAAAAACGACTACGGTCCGAAAACCAACCGCAAGACCATTATTAATTTGCTGCTTTTTTCGCTTTTTGTACTCGTTTCGGGGTGGATCAACTACATAAACCTCACCACGGCACAAGCCATGCGCAATGCACATTCAACAGGTATTCAGCGGATTATTGGTGCCGAAAAGCGCGATCTCATCCTTAAATCGGCCATCGAAACCTTTTTCACCTATTCGGTATCCTTTGTACTGGGCTATGGTCTGTTTTTCGTTGTAAGAACCCCGTTTGCCAATATGTTGAACCTGTCAATTTCCACGGCATATACTAACTTTTCGCAGGCAATTGTGTACAGCGTTGCTGTTTTTATAGTCGGATACCTGCTTACTTTTGCTTATTCGGCAGCGGTGGCTTTAAAGATAAATCCGGCTTTCTCGCAAACGTTTTTCAAAAAAGGAAAGGTTCGCACCTCGCTCATTGTAATACAGTTAACCTTCACCGTTCTTTTTCTGAGTGTTACACTTATAGTGAACCGACAAATTTCGTTCATGCAACATTATAAGCTAAATGTTGGACTGAATAAGGTTGTATTGTTAAGCGGTCCAACCTCTTTCAATGGCGAAGAGAATTACACCAACATCGACATCCCTAAAATTGAACGGTTCAGACTGTTCCGTGAGGCGTTGAGGATGAATGGCGTTGCCGACGCCGGCACGGCTGTGTACGACCCCATCGGCATGGAGAGCCGACACAACAACAACCGCTATACAGCTATTGAAGGCACCGACCCCGGCGATGTGGCCTTTTACCGCTACGGAGTGGACAACGAATTTGTAAAGACCTATAACCTAAAACTATTGGCCGGAAAACCTTTTCCCGACAATAAAGGGCAATACCGTGCAGTTGCTATAATTAACGAAATGGCCATGAAACAATTGGGTTACAATGAACCGGAAGCGTTAATCGGCAAAAAAATCTTCCGGGGAAGCAGTGGTTTCGAAGTATGCGGTGTGGTTAAGGATTATCATCACGAAGGGCTTCAAAAGTCGCTCTATCCCATGGTTTTCGAATACGATCATCCATCGGAATTCGGCTATTATGCCTTTCGCTTAGCCGCGGGCGATGTTCAGCAGCAAGTTTCGAAAATAGAAAAGCTGTGGAAACAATATTATCCTCGCGACCCCTTTAACCTGATTTTTCAGGATGAATATTATAACCGACAATACCAATCGGAGGTACGCATGAGCAAAGTGTTTACGCTAATTGCACTGGTGTCGGTAATGTTGTGCTGTCTGGGGCTGTACGGAATGCTCACTTTTTTTATTGCACGCAAGGTAAAGGAGGTTGGTATTCGCAAAGTAAATGGGGCATCGGTTACCTCAATCCTTGTATTCTTGAACCGTAACATGATGGCCTGGGTGGCTTTGGCCGGCTTAATAGCTATTCCCATAGTGTTTTATTTAATGAACCGCTGGCTGCAAAACTTTGCCTACCGCACCGAACTTAGCTGGTGGATATTCGCTCTGACAGGTTTGCTAGCATTAGGAATTGCGCTATTAACAGTAAGCTGGCAGAGTTGGAGGGCGGCAACGAGGAACCCGGTGGAGTCACTACGATACGAATAAAAATGTCTGAATCATGATTTTCAGGATTAAACGATTAACAAGATTTTTAAAATATGCAGAAATGGAGAAACAGATCGATGATGAATTAACGTATGAGTCAACCAGTTTGGGGGCGAAAAGCGTTTTTTGCAAGCATTAATCCTGAAAATCTATTTATCCTGAGCATCCTGATTCAGACAATTGGTGGGCGGCAAGGAGGAATCCGGTCGAAGCACTACGATACGAATAGATTTAATGACAAATAAAACAATGACACTATGATATTAAACCATATTAAACAATCACTGCGGAGTTTAAAGAATAATAAATTAAACGCATTTTTAAATATTGGTGGTTTTGCAGTGGGATTCGCCGTGTGCATGGTTCTTTTGGTTTACACATTTAAAGAATATACCGTAGATAATGGGTTCAAGAACCATTCAACTCTTTACAGGCTTATAGATACTAAAAAGAACTCTTCCCGTATAGATTTTGATTTTGCACAACAATTAGAGGAACAATATCCCGATGTGAAATTGGCTATTCCGTTAAATTACATTTCGCTTTCCGAAGAAAATGTTTTTATCAAAACATTAAACAATAAAGACTATATCCAACCGAAGGCAATGGTAAGCACTACCAATCATTTCTTTAAAGCCTTTTCAGTGCCAATAATCGCGGGAAATCCTGACGCACCTTTTTCTGACCCAAATTCGGTTGTTATTACCCAAAAAGTAGCCTTAAAGCTATTTGGAAGGACAAATGTAGTGGGCGAAATTATTAATTTCGGAGATATTTTTGAACTTCCGGTATGCGCTGTCTCCGAAGACTTGCCGGTTAATTCCAGTTTTGATGCCGATGTGTTTTTTAATGGGCAAAATGAAAAATTTCGATTTTCACGTTCCCGTTACAATAATATATCCTACAATCCTGTGGATATATTCATTCAATTAGGTGGCAAAAATAATCCTGATAAATTTACAGCACTTTTAAATAAAGAAATTCCGGCAAATAAATCACGACTTGAAAACATTAGATTGCAACCACTAAGCGATATTTATCTTGAAACAGGTATTGAAGGAAACAGAAATAAATCCGGAAGTATTGGTATGATACGCATTTTCCTTTCTATTGCGTTGTTGATTTTGCTCCTTTCAGTAATAAATTATGCAAACCTTTCAATATCAAAACAGTTATCAACCCTAAAACAAATTGCAATAAAAGTTACCAATGGCGCAACTAAAATGCAGCTTCGCGGATATTATTTAACTGAAATTTCAATATCCGTTATCATTGCTTTTACCCTGGCATTGGGGATTACCATAATATCTCTTCCCTTTGCTGGTCAGCTTTTAAATACTACAATGGAAACCAAAGAGTTGTTTTCAGCTGTTTTACTCATTTCATTCCTGCTTATCTTATTCACAGTTATTCTTTTCTCATCATTTGCTCCCGGCTATATCGTCTCGCGTCTTGACATACAACAATTGCTCGGCAAAAAGCAAACAACAACAGGCAGGCAATTTGGTAAAAAAGCATTAACCGTTTTTCAGTTATCATCTGCAATGGTATTGCTGATTGGTTTAATAGTAATTCAAAAGCAAATTCATTATGTAAAATCGAAAGACCTTGGGTTTGATAAAGAACAATTGCTGCGAATCGATTTTAAAAAAGACATGCAAAATTCTGATGCATTAAAACAACGAATTGATCAGCTTCCATTTGTGCAAAACTCATCGCTCAGCTTTGGTGCGCCGGGTAATGTATATATGACAATTACCAGTGACTTAAGCGACAAAAATAGTTTTGATATTAAAAGCATTTATGTGGATGAAAATTTCACGAATACCATAGGAATCAATTTATTAGAAGGCAGGGAATTTAAACATTCCGATTGGGGTCATGCCTGCTACATAAACGAAACAGCCTACAAACGGTTTGGATGGGATAACCTTGAAAACCGTATATGCCACAGAGGGGGTGAAGAAGAATTTAATGTAGTTGGTGTTGTTAATGATTTTAATATGGCATCGCTACATACAGAGATGGAACCTGCTTGCCTTGTCTACTATAAAAAGTACTCTTCTTTAAGTGTAAAACTAATGCAAGGAAACCTGACAGAGCAAATGAAACAAATCCGAGATATTTGGAGTGAATTTGTTCCCGAAAATCCCCTGATGTACACCTTCTACGATTCCTTTTTCGATGCCTTCTACAAAAAAGAAGAAAGACAAGGAAAAGCCATTGCCATTTTTTCAATCATTGCTTTTATTATTACATGCTTAGGGTTAATTGGACAAATATTCCAAACAACAAGCGAACGTATTAAAGAAATCGGCATCCGCAAAGTAAACGGTGCACGCATTTCCGAAGTTCTGTTAATGCTGAACAAAGACTTTGTAAAATGGGTAGCCATAGCCTTTGTAATTGCAACACCCATTGCATACTACGCCATGAATAAATGGCTCGAAAACTTTGCCTACCGCACCGAGCTAAGCTGGTGGATATTTGCACTTGCCGGGCTGCTGGCGTTGGGAATTGCGTTGTTAACAGTTTCGTTTCAATCATGGAAAGCAGCAAGGCGGAATCCGGTTGAGAGTTTGCGGTATGAATAACCCGCTTTTGTCTACCCCTCTAACTCCCCAAGGATGAGAAACGGTCAAAAGCTCCTCTGGTGAATTCAGGCTAATCGAATCAACAAGTTCTACTTTTCCAGTTACAATTTCTGCATCTTTTAAGCTGTAAGTTTTGCATCACTACTTAACTTATTACACTGAAGACGATATTGTTAATCGTTATCAGCCGTTAGTACCCCAGGTTGTTAAGCACCTCCGATGCTGTTGCCTCTGCCCCAAAAGGCCTTACTCCTTTCTCGAAATAGTAATCAAGGGTCAATTCCGTCCGGTTGGTAAACATCCCATCTGTTAAGGGGCGGCCGGGAGTTAACGAACCTTTAGTGTTGGAAAAATATTTATCCATCTGCGCATAGGTATCAAAGGAGTAGGCATGAATGTATGCCTTCGATTGATGCATTAGGTCGGCTTGCCAGGGTTTTAAAAGCTCTGCATAGTTGTTGGGAGTACCTGAAATGCTGGGACCAAAAAAGACGGCCATTTGTTCTATGCCAAAATTA
>JAGYOI010000429.1 GCA_018399395.1 Prolixibacteraceae bacterium | reverse complement strand
TCTCGACCTTTTGATGAGGCCCGGGTTTTACATTGGCACCCAGGCGGTATCTATTGGTTATAGCTTTTACGACTTGTATGGAAAAATAGCCCACACCATCAATGCCGACAACCGTTTGTATTTTAGTGTTTATACGGGCAACGATGCGGTGCGCTTCCTTATTAAACCATGGGATATGAAAAGTTACGATGGGAAGTTTAAAACCTCGTGGGGGAATATACTTTCAACCGTTCGCTTAAATTCAAAACTGGGCGACAGGCATATTGCTGATTTTGTAGCCGGTTATACCCGTTACAATTATGGCATAAAGCAAAGTGCGAATGTCGATTCTTCATCGTTTATCAACGAAAATGTAATGCATGTGAACGATTTTTCGTTGAAATCGGAGTTCACATTTAAGGCAAATAGTTGGTACGAACTATCATATGGTGCCGGGGTAACACAACACTTTTTTCAGCCAAATGTTATTTCCAGTGAATCAAAAATCGATGGTGAGCAGGTATCGCATGATACGTATGGCAGCAAAAAACTGCAAAGCACCGATGCTTATTTGTATGTCGAAAATATTTTTCGCCCATTCAGTTTTCTTAAAATGAATGCCGGGGCACGCTACAGTAACTATTTTGTCGAAGGGGTACATTATTCAAAGCTAGAACCCCGTTTTATAGCTGTTTTGGGAAATCAAAAAACCGGGGCGTTAAAGCTTTCGTATGTCGAAAATATGCAGGCTTTGCACATGCTGAGTTTTCAGCATATAGGTACACCAACCGACCTGTGGATGCCGGCTACCGCAAAAGTCCCGCCTTCAGAAGCAGTACAATTTAGTGCAGGTTATTCAAAATCGTTGTTTAACGGGCAGTACGAATTTTCGCTTGAGGCTTACCGTAAGGATATGAAAGGGCTGGTAGAATACAAAGAAGGGGTGAATTATTTGTCGGGCGATAAAGATTGGCAGGAAAAAGTAGAAGTGAACGGTGAAGGTGTATCCAAGGGGGTTGAATTATATTTTAGGAAGAATACAGGGCAGACAACCGGCTGGCTGGGATATACGCTGGCCAATACCGACCGATATTTTTCAAACAAAAACAATGGTAAGCGTTACGCCTTTATTTACGACCGCCGTCACGATTTGTCGTTAGCTGTAACCCACCGTTTTAACGCAAAATACAGTCTTTCGGCATCGTGGACTTTTGGTTCGGGTTACCCGTTTACGCTCCAAACCGGGGTTTACCAGGCAATAGAAAGTTTAGGTGGCCGTAATGATGAATATCCCGATTATCACGCTCCTTATGCAGTGAAAGGTTCAGCCGTTCTTTATCAGGGTAAAAACGAATCACGGTATCGCAATTACCATCGCATGGATGTTGGCTTCCAAATCCATGGTAAGACCAAGCGTGGCAGGGATAAAACATGGTCGTTCAATATTTTCAACATTTACAACCGCCAAAACTACATCATCAATGATTTATTCGACAATAACTATAATTGAGCCATATTATGACTTGGATTCGCTTAAATCGAACCAAATTAAGATTAGTTTGGGCTATCCGAATGATACTTATTTTGACGGTGAAGATTTGCGACTTACAAATAATATTATTGACAGATTAAAACACGATAAGAAAGCTAAATAGCACATATCGCTAACAGGAAATGTTAGACCAATTCTGAAAAAAGTTATAGCTTATTAATTAATTAAAGAAAAGCCCGTTCAAGCATATTTGATTGGGCTTTTGCATATAAAAATTATGACATATTGAAAAGTTAGGAAACAACTATTATTTTTGAAGTTTAAGAGGTTACATAGGGTGAAAAAGTTCACTTTCCTGTCAATCTTTTCAAAATAAACAGGATAATTTTTATTTGTTCAGAAGAATAATTGTAGTTT
>JAGYOI010000428.1 GCA_018399395.1 Prolixibacteraceae bacterium | reverse complement strand
CGAATGTAATATGTATCAGAACTATAAAACTATAAATATTGAAGTTGAGGGCCATGTTGCCACAATGTGGCTAAACCGTACTGAAAAGCATAACGCCCTGAGCCTCGAATTATTAAACGAAGTTACCGGTTTTTTTCACCGTGTCGATGTGGACGAAAATATCCGGGTGGTGGTAATCAGGGGGCGTGGAAAATCGTTTTGTGCAGGTGCCGATATTACCTGGATGAAACAATCAGCGATACTAAGCGAAGAGGCAAACCTTTCGGAAAGCAAGGTGCTTTCGCGCTTCTTCGAAGCCATCTTTCATTCTTCGAAAGTTACCATCGCCGTGGTGCATGGCAATGCCTTTGGTGGTGGTTGCGGACTGGTTTCGGTGTGCGACCTGGCCTATGCTTCGAATGGTGCACACTTTTCGCTTAGCGAAACAAGGCTGGGGCTTATCGCGGCTACCATTACGCCTTATATGTTGATGAAGTTGCCAATGCCGGTTTACAAAGAAATGGTATTTACCGCCAAAAAGTTTGATGGAAAAGAAGCTGAAAAGTCAGGGTTGGTAAACCGCAATTTTGAAAACGACGGTGAACTGGAGCAGTATTTAAACACAACGATAAAAGAAATATTGAAGGGAGGCCCGAAATCATTATCAGGTTCAAAAAAATTGATTAACGATGTAATGCAAAACGCATCGGTAAATGAAAAACTGAAAGAAGTGCCTGAAATTCTCGCAAAGGTACGGGTAAGCCCCGAAGCCAGGGAAGGTTTCAAAGCCTTTCTTGAAAAACGTAAACCAAAATGGTAGACACAAGAAGATTGAAATAGATTGAAGAAGATTGAAGAAGATTGATGTAGATTGATGTAGATTGAAATAGATTGAAGAAGATTGATGTAGATTGAAATAGATTGAAAAGATTGAAGAAGATTGGAAAAGATTGAAGGGATTGATTTAATAATGAAGAATAGAAGTTAAACCAAAATGAGAAAATTCTCGAAAATACTAATTGCCAACCGTGGTGAAATTGCCCTGCGCATTATTCGTGCAGCCCGTGCCATGCACCTTTCAACCGTAGCCATTTATTCCACCGACGAAAAAAACGCCTTGCACGTACAGCAATCCGACGAAGCATACAGCCTTGGCAGTGGTTCGTTAAGCGAGACGTATCTCAATGTTAAAAAAATTATCAGCATTGCCATGCAGTCCAATGCCGATGCCATTCACCCGGGCTATGGTTTTCTATCTGAAAACCCAGAATTTGCGCAAGCCTGCATTAACAATAATATCGTTTTTGTTGGTCCCGGCGTTGAAGTATTGCAGCAAACCGGCAACAAAACCAAGGCAAAAGCCATTGCCCGGCGTGCGGGGGTGCGGGTGCCAAAGGCGGTAACAGTTAACCCATCTGACATTGATGTTGATGTTCTTGCCGGTTTCCATTTCCCTTTGTTGATAAAAGCAGCACACGGTGGAGGCGGAAAGGGAATGCAACTTGTTTACAATGAAGCTGAATTAGCAGGAAAAGCACAAACAGCCGGCAGGTTGGCAATGCAGTATTTCGGAAATGGCGAAATTTTTATTGAAGAATATATCGAAAATGCCCGGCACATTGAAGTGCAGGTACTGGCTGATAATTTTGGAAATATGTTGCACTTGTACGAGCGCGATTGCACCGTACAACGTAAGCATCAAAAGATTATTGAAGAAGCACCGGCAACTTGCATCTCGGATAAAACACGCAGCGAAATCCATCAGGCAGCACTGGCTGTTTCTCGTGAGGTTGCTTATACCAATGCAGGCACAGTTGAATTTTTGGTGAATGAAAACGAAGAATTCTTTTTTCTTGAAATTAATCCGCGCATTCAGGTAGAACACAGTCGAGGTGGGCCGTCTGCTCGT
>JAGYOI010000427.1 GCA_018399395.1 Prolixibacteraceae bacterium | reverse complement strand
TTATCACCATGTTATGTTCTTGACGAACAGCTTCTCGAGAAAAATCTGAAGCTTATTGCTTCGGTTCAAAAACGTGCCGGTGTTGATATCATATTGGCTTTTAAAGGATTTGCAATGTGGGGGACGTTTCCACTGATTAAAGAGTATATCAGCTCAACCACCGCAAGTTCGCTTAACGAAGCAAGGCTTGCAAGCGAAGTTTTTGGTGCACCGGCGCATACTTATGCACCGGTTTATACAGCAAAAGATTTTCCGGGCATCATTGAAAGTTCAAGTCATATCACGTTTAATTCCTTAACCCAGTTCGAACGTTTTTATCCGATGATAAAAGAGTCGGGAAGAAGTATTTCAACCGGGCTGCGCGTAAATCCCGAATTTTCGGAAGTGGAAACCGAGCTATACAACCCGTGTGCTCCGGGTTCCCGATTAGGAGTAATTGCCAGCCAGTTACCTAAACAGTTGCCTGGTGAAATAGAGGGGCTGCATTTTCATACCCTTTGTGAATCAAAATCGTTCGATTTGGAAAAAACACTTCAGGCTTTTGAGCAAAAGTTTGAAAAATATTTCAAACAGATCAAATGGGTTAATATGGGGGGTGGACATTTGATGACCCATCAGGATTATGATGTTGAACATCTGGTGTCAATCCTTAAAAGTTTCAGGGAGCGTACAGGGCTTGATGTTATTCTTGAGCCGGGCAGTGCATTTGCCTGGGAAACTGGTTACCTTGTTTCAACTGTTGAAGATATTGTTGAGAATAAAGGCATAAAAACGGCAATGCTCGATGTTTCGTTTGCTGCTCATATGCCCGATTGTTTGGAAATGCCTTACAAACCACGTATATTGAACAGTTATTACGAGCCCGTAAATGGAAAGCCAACTTACCGGATGGGGGGCAATTCATGTCTTTCGGGCGATTACATGGGGTTTTGGTCTTTTGATAATGAACTAAAAACAGGCGATAAAATAATTTTTGGGGATATGATTCATTACACCATGGTTAAAACAACCTTTTTTAATGGTGTTGAACATCCTTCAATTGGTACCTGGAATGATAAGTCGGGTTTTAAATTGCTACGTAAATTTACATTTGAAGATTATAAGAACAAACTTTCATAAAATACTGATTATTTAACCAAAAAAATAAGAAACTGTGGGACGAGTATTAATTATAGGAGCTGGTGGTGTAGGAACGGTAGTAGCACATAAAATGGCAGATAACCCCGATGTTTTTACAGATATAATGCTGGCAAGCCGTACAAAATCGAAATGTGATGCAATTGCAAATGCTGTTGGTGGGAACCGGGTAAAAACGGCCAAGGTTGATGCGAATAAAGTACCTGAACTGGTTAGCCTTATCAATGATTTTAAGCCTGATATTGTTATTAATGTGGCCCTGCCATATCAGGACTTAACCATTATGGACGCCTGCCTCGAAACCAAAACAGCTTACCTCGATACAGCCAATTACGAACCTGAGGATGAAGCTAAGTTTGAATATAAGTGGCAATGGGCATACAAAGATAAATATAAAGAGGCTGGTATTACCGCCATCTTGGGTTGTGGCTTCGATCCCGGTGTAACCAGTATTTATACTGCTTACGCGGCCAAACATCATTTCGATGAGATTCAATATCTTGACATTGTTGATTGTAATGCCGGCGACCACGGTAAAGCGTTTGCAACCAATTTTAACCCTGAAATAAACATTCGCGAAGTCACCCAAAAAGGAAAATATTGGGAAGATGGCGAATGGAAACTTACCGAACCCCACGAGATTCATAAACCACTTAATTACCCGAATATCGGCCCTAAAGAATCATACCTGATTTATCACGAGGAACTTGAATCGTTGGTGAAAAATTTTCCAACGCTTAAAAGGGCACGTTT
>JAGYOI010000426.1 GCA_018399395.1 Prolixibacteraceae bacterium | reverse complement strand
ATTATGCTATGCAAAATATGGCTGACATAGATCAAACACAATGGTTCGACAAGTCAAAAGCCGGAGAACGTTGGATTCAACTAAGCATAAAAACATTACAGTTTTTAAAAAGGAATAACTTTTCCCTTTATAATTGCGAAACCCACTTGCCACGAATTTTCGATAAATCGAAACTTCTTTACATGATTAATAATTTCGATCTAGTTAACAATCCAATGCAAATAGCAACGCTTTACTATAATTGGTACGGTGAAGTACAAGGCATCATAAATAACGAAACAAAATTCGGTGTGTATTCTCCGAAAAAAAGCATAGACATCGTTGCCGGGGCACTAAATGCCGATTTTATGAACCATAGCGCAATTCATTTTAACACAAAAATGAAAATTGCGTTGGCTGAACTATTCCCTAAAAAATCACCACATGAAAAATAAAAAACCACCAAAACCCCCAAAAGGCCGATATCCTTTTAAAGATGTTGCATATAAAGACAAGTCTTTATTAAGAATATTCAAATAATGAAAAAAGAACTAGCATATTGGTTCGCCGAAGGTAAACCCTATAAAGAAGGTGTAAAAATTTACACAGCTTTGATAGGCGAATCCATACGCGTACGTTTTTTTAATTCAGGAGCGGGCAAAATGCAACAAAAAATGTTGTATAAAGAGTTGCTACGCTATGCCCGAATTCACAATATTACTCCTAGAAAACGTCCAATTGTTCAAAAAAAAGCAACTCCAAAACAAAACCATGAACAAAATTCCTCAAAACATCAATCCACTAAAAAGCGCATTAAAGTAAATCGAAGCGAAATACATTATGATAATTTGCCCAGGCACCTACAACAAAAATACGATCAAAACAGCGCCATTTGGTCGCGTATCCAATTACTGCATGCGAAAATGCTTGCTTTACCGAGTTCAGAAATCCATAACGAAGCCCGAAAAAAATATTTAAACGAGATTATTAACCTGGACAAAACCCGCCGAAAAAACTGGGAAGATATTGACAAAATGAAAATTGTGGAAGAAACAATCAAACCCACAGGAAGACTTACACTAGATGAAATAAACACAATTGAAGATAAAGCAACAAAAGCACTGGCAATTGATAAACGAATTGAAACAAACCTTATGTATATTCGCCGTTATCATAATAGCAAAAATCCTCGCCAAATGGCTCAGCTTACTTTACGTATTAATGAACTCAAACGATTAAATATTGATTATGAAACCAGAATTAAAAGAAATATCAATATCAAACAATGACGTGTTTGTGTTTAGCCAAAACACCACCGCACACGACCTGATAGAACATGTTTTAAAACTAACCGGGCCGGCAGAAGTTTTTGTAAGCTCATTTTCCATCACAGAACCCGCAATTCGCTGTTTCATTAATTTAAAAGAAGAGGGCTACATTACCAAAATGAGCTGCATGTTTGATCAACAAGTAAAAAGACACCACTTACAATCACTTTTCCTTATCAGTAATTTCCTTGATGAAATTTTCATTACTAAAAATCATAGTAAAGTAACATTAATCAAAAACGAAGAGCATACCGTAAGCATTATAAGTAGTGCAAACCTGAACTTAAACAATAAAATTGAAGCCGGTGCCATTTTTACGGACAAAGAAACATTTGAAAAATTAACTCATAGGTTTATTTCTGAAATCGAAAAATCTGTTAAAATTGAACACGATGACATTATCGGATGAAATACTTAACGAAATAGAAGAACTGGCAGGACTTTTCCTTGCACCGGATGAAATTGCTGTTTTACTGAACATCGATATAAAACAATTTCAAAAAGACATTCGCTCCAAACAGGGCGAACATTATAGACGTTATTTTTTGGGAAAAACAAAAACCAAAGAGAAAAACAGAACTAGACAACATCCTT
>JAGYOI010000425.1 GCA_018399395.1 Prolixibacteraceae bacterium | reverse complement strand
GGGTGGCTCCGACCAGTGGGGCAATATTACTACCGGAACCGAATTGATCCGCCGCACCGAAGGCGGTGAAGCTTTTGCCCTCACCTGCCCGCTTATCACCAAAGCCGACGGCGGCAAATTTGGTAAAACCGAAAGCGGCAACGTATGGCTCGACCCTGAACGTACAAGCCCATACCAGTTTTACCAGTTCTGGCTCAATACATCGGACACTGATGCCGAAAAGTATATCAAGATTTTCACCTTGCTGTCGAAAGAAGAAGTAAGCGCATTGGTTAACGAACATAGCGAAGCACCACATGCACGAATGTTGCAAAAGCGCCTGGCTGAAGAAATCACAACCATGGTACATTCAAAAGAAGACCTTGAAATGGCCATCGAAGCTTCATCCATATTATTTGGCAAAGGTACGGCTGAGCAATTGCGCAAACTCGACGAACGCACATTTTTATCGGTGTTCGATGGTGTTCCTCAATTTAAAGTTTCAAAATCAGAAATTGAAAGTGGTGTTCCTGTAATGGATTTACTGAGCGAAAAAACCGAAATTTTCCCGTCGAAAGGGGAACTTCGCCGTACAATAAAAGGAAACGGGTTAAGTATAAACAAAGAAAAAATTACCGATAACGAACTCATCATTAGCAGTGATTTCCTTATTGGCAACAAATACATATTGGCACAAAAAGGGAAAAAAAATTATTTTCTGATGATTGCCGAATAATAAAAACACAATAATCAACGTTCAAAAAATTGGACTAACGATATTCTATGAAAATGGATAATTTTTTTGATAACAACCGAATTCTGAAAACGGTTTGGAAATGGAAATTCCACATCGGCATTGCAGTATTTATTGCAATTATTGCTTCTGCAATTATCTCGGGGCCTGCATTTATTACCCCAAAGTTTAAATCTACAGCCCGCATATATCCGACTAATATCGCCGAGGTAAGCGAGGAATCAACAAGCGAACACTTATTAGAATATCTTCAATCGACAGATATCAGGTTCAAATTGATTGACAATTTCAAACTGTACGACGTTTACGAAGTAAACCCTGAAGGAAAGTTTTATAAAGCCTATATCTTGGACGAATACCGTCGGCATGTTGAGTACAAAAAAACTGACTTTGAAACCATTGAGATTTCAGTTTTGGATGAAGATCCGGTTCGTGCCCGCGACATGGTCGATTCACTTATTGTTTTTTTAAACGATGCAATACACCGCGAAAAAGCAATAATCAATTACGAATTGGCTGACGTTGCCAAAAAAGAATTATCAGTGAAAAAAGCTGAAATTGATTCGGTAGAAACACTTATTGATAATATAAGAGATGAAACCGGTTTAATAGATTATTTTGCTCAGGCAACAACAGCAACCCGGGGATTAATGGATGCAGCTGCAATGGGAGGAGATAAAGGTCCGGCACAAAAAACAATAAACAACCTTGTCAATAAAGGAACCGAACTTAGAAGAAGCCTCGAACTTTTGGAAGATTTTGAGGTTAAAGCCGACACACTCAGGAAACGATATGAAAAGTATTACAATCGTGCAGCTAACAACATTTCATATTCAAAAATTGTTGAGCACCCGTTTGTTGCCGATAAAAAAGCCCACCCCATTCGTTGGCTAATTGTTTTCTTGGCTGCGCTTGGAACTGGAATTATCTCAATTATAACCGTTTCGTTGATCGATTATATTCGTGAACTTAAATCAACTTTATAAAAACATACCGCAAAAGTGGGTACAGCTTGCTGCATTTTATGCTGTAGCATTGGCTTTTATACTGCTTAACTCATGGCTGCTGCTCGAAAAAAGAACCTTGCTGGGCGTAGTTGTGCCAATTGTTGTGCTGGTACTTATTACCGCGGTTTTGTCATATCAAAAGCTGATTTGGCTGGTGGTGGCA
>JAGYOI010000424.1 GCA_018399395.1 Prolixibacteraceae bacterium | reverse complement strand
TAAATATTTATATGGATTATCCTTAAATCCTAAAAATTTAACACTATTTTCTATATTTAATTCTTTAGATAATTTTAAAATAGAAGGAACCATCACTAATGCCCAAACCTCGATGATATACCTTGAAAAACTGGGCATTGACAGGACAACCCCGGTCGATTCTTCTGAAATCGATAAAAAGGGAAGATTTAAACTTAGTGGCTCGGTTAGTTATCCTACCTTTTTCCTTTTAAAACTTAGCGAGCAAAAATTTGTAACCTTACTCATCGATTCTCTCGAGGAAATTACCTTTTCTGCCGATTATGTGAATTTCTCGAACGATTACCTTGTTGAAGGTTCGATTGGCTCAAAAAAAGTAAAACAGTTAAACGATAAATTATCGAAAACAAACACATCGATTGATTCCATCAGATCACTAATGTCGCTTAGCACAGCCAATAAAAACTACCAAAAACAAGAAGAAGAGTGGGGCAGGGAAATTGCATCCATCTACGAAGATCAACAAGAATTCTCAAAGAATTTTATCGAAGAAAACCCATTCTCGATGGCATCGGTACTTGCCATATACCAGAAGTTCAACAATGGCAATTACGTTATGCAAGACCTGCAAACCCTGAAAATGGCTGCCTCGGCACTGCACTCAATGTATCCAAAATCGGTTCATGCACAATCGCTGTACCGCGATACTGAAAAGCTGGTACGCGACATCAGGGCGCAAGAGATGAACGAATTTGTTGACAAATATGGCACCAACTCGCCCGAAATAAAACTGCCCAACCCTAATGGAGAAGAAATTGCACTAAGCTCACTGCGAGGCAAAACGGTACTGGTTCATTTTTGGTCGGCTACCGACCGTACCAGCCGCATAACAAATCAGGTTCTGAAAGACAACTACCACGAATTTAAATCAAAAGGGTTTGAAATATACCAGGTAAGTGTAGATGAAAACCGTGAAGCCTGGGAAACCGCTATTAAACAGGATGAACTTACCTGGACAAATGTTGGCGATATGAATGGCAGCCTTTCGGCGGTAAATAGTTACAACGTTACTTCAATCCCATCAAACTACCTTTTGGATGAAGAGGGTAACATTATCGGACGGGATTTAAAAGGACCGGCTTTACACCGAAAACTCAACGAAATTTTGAACTAACAATAACAATATTCGACACTTTTCTTAGAGTTTACACGATGTGCGGAAAATTTTTGCCCGTGTTGTATGTTTTTTCATAAATTGCACGCGTTTTTAAAAATGCAGACTTTTTAATTGCCTAAAAATATAACATATTTCATTTCGGATGTTCACCTTGGAGCACCAGCATTAAACAACAACCCGGAGCGTGAACGGTTGTTTGTTCAATGGCTTGACAATGCAGCAAAAGATGCTGCGGCGATTTACCTTCTGGGCGACATTTTTGATTTTTGGTACGAATATAAAAAAGTAGCACCCCGTGGTTTTGTTCGCACTTTGGGAAAAATTGCAGAAATAACCGATAAAGGGATACCTGTTTATTTTTTTACCGGAAATCATGACATATGGGTGTACGATTATTTACCATCGGAAACAGGGGTTACGGTATACCACGAACCTGTTGTTGCAACCATTGAAGGGAAAAAGTTTTTTCTCGGGCACGGTGATGGTTTAGATTCGAATGAAAAAGGTTATCTGGTTCTTAAAAAATTTTTTACCAGTAAAACAGCTCAGTTTTTGTATTCACGCCTTCATCCAAACTTTGCATTTTGGATTGGCCACAAATGGGCAAAACACAGCCGGCTTGCAAAAGGCACTGACCCCGAGGTAAGTAAAGGCCCTGATTTTGAGACATGCGTAACTTTTGCCAAACGACATCTTGAAAAAGAGCACATTGACTATTTTTTATTTGGCCATCGTCATGTAATGATGGATGAACAAT
>JAGYOI010000423.1 GCA_018399395.1 Prolixibacteraceae bacterium | reverse complement strand
TGGTATCCGGCGTGCCATTGGTGCCCGTAAAGCCGATATTATGAGCCAGTTTGTTACCGAGGCGGTTGCCATTAGTATTACCGGCGGAATTATTGGTGTTATACTGGGCGTGATGCTATCACTGGGAATTACCTTATTTACCGATGTTACTACGTTTATACGTTTATATTCGGTATTTATCGCTTTTGGTTTTTCAGTGCTTGTGGGTATCAGTTTTGGATACCTGCCGGCAAAAAGTGCAGCCAACCTTAAGCCTATTGAATCAATCAGATATGAATAACATTGACAATCAACTATGTTAATTGAAATAAAAAATTTACAGAAAAACTACCTGATGGGCGAAATTGAAGTAAAAGCCTTGAAGGAAGTCGATTTAAAGATCCGGAAAAACGAGTACGTTGCCATTATGGGGCCGTCAGGTTCCGGGAAATCTACCTTGATGAATATTCTGGGATGCCTCGACACACCAACATTAGGGCAATATCTATTTAATAATGTCGATGTAAGCAGTCTTACCGACGATGAGCTTTCGGCAATGCGTAACCGCGAAATCGGTTTTATTTTTCAAGCATTCAACCTTTTGCCAAAAATGAGTTCGCTGCATAATGTTGAACTTCCGCTAATGTATGGCGGGGTTGAAAAACACGAACGAAAAGACCGGGCTGAACGTGCACTAAAACGGGTAGGGCTTGCAGAGCGTATGCACCATAAACCATCGGAGCTGAGTGGCGGACAGCGGCAGCGTGTAGCTGTTGCAAGGGCATTGGTCACCAACCCGGGAATTTTGCTCGCCGATGAACCTACCGGGGCACTCGATTCAAAAACCGGTGAAGAAATAATGGCGCTTTTCGATGCGCTTCACAACGAAGGCAATACCATCATTGTAATTACCCACGAGAAAGAAATTGCCGAATATGCACATCGAACCATTTTTTTGAAAGACGGTATGGTATTCTCGGATACACCGAATAACCAAAAATAACACTATTGAAATCAGATTATTGAAATATATAAAGAAGAAGCAACCATGCGTACCATCCAAATATCGTTTCTAATTTTTTTACTTGCATTGGTGTCATTTCGCGGACATGGCGAAACCCATCATCTCAATTTGGCCGAAAGTATTGCCATTGCCAAAATGAAAAGTTTTGACATGCTTGGTTTAAAGCAGGACCTGAAAATTGCAGAATACAACCTCAAATCGGCAACCAGCCGTTTTAAAACACACGTCGACCTCGATTTGGATGTGCCCAATTATACCGAAACCGTAAGGCAGTACGAAGACAGTGCAGGTATTACCTTTTATCCCATACGGCAATCGTTACTTCGAAGTGAACTGACCATTAATCAGCCATTGCCAACCGATGGTAACATTTATGTTCGTTCGGGGTTGAGCTCAACCGATGATTATAACGATAGTAAACGCTGGCTGAGAATGAATACCCGTTTGGGGCTTACCCAGCCTATTGATGCCTTGTATGGTTACAACCGTATTAAATCGGAATTTAAACGTGCCGAACTGGCTTATGAGCAATCGCAGAAAAGGCTAAAGCGCGAGGAGTTAAATCTTGTTTACTTTGTTAGTAATGCCTTCTACCGCCTGTTGCAGGTGCAAAAAAGGGAAGAGATTGCCTTAATGAACCTCGAACGGCAAAAAGAGGCTTTTCAAATTGCCAAAAATAAGTTTGATGCCGGGTTAATCCGTGAGGTTGATGCCTTGCAAATGGAAGTTGATTTGGCCGAAGCCCAAAATAATTATGACCTGGCCGTGATTGACCGTTCTTCTGCCGAAAATGAATTCAAAGAACTTATAGGAGTCGGGTTAAATGATACGGTTGTTATTTCGAGCGATATGGATTACCAACTAATTGTGGTTGATAAGGATATGGCTGTGGAGCTGGCACTGCGAAACCGAACCG
>JAGYOI010000422.1 GCA_018399395.1 Prolixibacteraceae bacterium | reverse complement strand
CGTTGATTACAAACAACTAACCATAAAGAGCATGGCCCGGCATGTTGGATTTATGCTGCAATTGAAAGACCATGGCAGCGTGGTTTTCGACTATGGCAACAACCTGCGCGAATTTGCCCGTCAGGGGGGCGAAAAACGTGCTTTCGAATATCACGGTTTTGTGCCCGAATTTATCCGCCCCCTGTTTTGCGACGGACAGGGACCTTTCAGGTGGGCAGCCCTTTCGGGCGACCCCGAAGATATTTACACCACCGACCGCGCTTTAATGGAAGCCTTTCCTGAAAACACTCATCTTATAAAATGGCTGAAAGAAGCACAACAAAAAGTTAAATTTCAGGGACTGCCATGCCGCATTTGCTGGTTAGGCTATGGAGAACGGGAAAAAGCCGGCAGGATTTTCAATGAACTGGTACGCGACGGAAAAGTAAAAGCGCCCATTGTAATTGGCCGCGACCACCTCGACTGTGGTTCGGTAGCATCGCCCAACCGCGAAACCGAGGGCATGAAAGACGGCAGCGATGCTGTTTCCGACTGGCCATTGCTCAACCTGATGGCGAATACCTCGGGCGGTGCCACATGGGTTTCGTTCCACCACGGCGGAGGTGTGGGCATGGGCTATTCACAGCACGCCGGAATGGTAATCTTGGCCGATGGAACCGACCGTGCCGAAAAATGCCTGAGCCGTGTGCTCCACAACGACCCGGCACTGGGAATATACCGCCATGCCGATGCAGGATACGAAAAGGCAAGCAGCAACATAGAACGGTTCGGACTGGATTTTTGATTGATGATGGTTTCAGGTTTCAGGTTGTCAGGTTACATTCAACAACAACTGACAACTGACAACCGGATTGAAAAATCAAACAGACACAAACCCTGCATATCAACTAAATAATGACAAACCTGCTACGATACCTCCATTTTTTCCCATGGCTCTAAGTTTAACTCTATTCCCGATGTGTCAAACCCTTCGCGATTTTCAGCACATACCATAGCTGCGCCCAGTGCCGTTGCATTGTCAATTTCGCTTGTAAATACTTTTTTATCGGGAAATAATGATGCAAGTGTTCGCATATAAATCGGGTTGCGGGCAAATCCGCCTGATACAATTAAGCTTGAAACATCATCATCGGCAGGTAAAACTAATTTTAACGATTTTGCATTCTCAGAAGTCAGATCAAACATAAATTGGTTATAAGCTTCTTCAAAAGTGCTGAATATCGACAAATCAGCACTGATATCGATATATCCATCTGGTGTGCCGTTTTTGAAAAACACCTGTTCGCCATTTTTTATGTACGCACGCAATGCATTTTCGTCGAGTGCTACATTTTTGTAAGCATCGTCAGGAGCATTGAAGTAACCATTCAGCACTTCTACATTAATATCGTGAATATGCCCCAGAAAATAGCGGGCCGACTTAACAGGTTTTTGGTAAATATTAAGGTAATTCAAACAATCGTGTTGTAGTTCTTCAGCAGTTAATATTTCATCATTAAAGGGGTTCATACTAATACACCATGTTCCGGTCGACAAGAGCACAAATTTATTTTTAGCACCCATTAGATAAGGCACCAGCGACGATGAACTGTCGTGAATACCAATACCTACATCTATGGCTTCCCCTGCAATATTAACCTTTTGGGTTGTATTATTGGCCTGCGGTTCCGGCAATTCAATATTATAATCACTCAACCACTGGTGATAGCGCTGATCATCAAAATTCCACATAAACGTGTGGCAGCCAATTGATGTTGGCTCAGAGGTTATCTTATTCGTCAATAAATACGAAAGATATTGCGGAAAATGAAGTATCGATTTAGTTTTGGCATACAACTCCGGGCCAATTACATAAGCACCAATACGGTTTATCGAGGCATCGAAAAAGTCGAGGCCAATATTTACCCGTTTAAAGAAATTATTTCGAACTACCTCCGATGC
>JAGYOI010000421.1 GCA_018399395.1 Prolixibacteraceae bacterium | reverse complement strand
ACACACATAAAAATATGCAAACAGAATTATCGAAAAGACAAAAAGAAATTATTAATGCTTCGCTTGAAATCATAGCAGAGCAAGGAATTCAAAGTTTAACCATAAAGAATCTTTCCAAAAAAATCGGTCTTGTAGAATCCGCAATTTACCGACATTACGAAAGTAAAACACAAATATTAACAGCCTTGCTCGATGCAATTGGCGAGCAAACGAAATACAGTAACGAAACAGAAGTTGCCAGTTTATTTGAGTTCATTGAAGAAAAACTTGAAGATCATTTCCTCACGTTTCAGGAAAATCCTGCACTGGTTTCGGTTGTGTTTGCTGAAGACATGTTTCAAAACGAGCCCGAGCTGGTTGAAAAAACGCGAAACAAAGTAATAAAAAGCATTACAGCTATGTCTGACCTCATTCAGAAAGGGCAACAACGTGGTGAAATCCGGTCAGATATTGAGGCCGGAATCATTTCCATCATGATAAATGGCAGCGTAAGAATGCTGGCAAAACAGTGGAAGATGTCAGGATTTTCTTTTAACCTGGTTTCCAAAGGCAAAGAGCTCATTGAATCGTACAGATTGATGTTGATTAATATTTAAAAATCGACACCCGCAAGTTTAAACCAGTTACGGTGTCATATTAAACTTAAGATTAAATGAATAAAATACCACCTATATGAAATCAAAATTTATTTTTAGCATTGCGGGAGTTATCATACTGGCAGGAGCTGTTTTCTTAACAGTTTTATTAATGAAAAATCAGCCTCAGGCTCAAAAGAAGCAGAAGCAAGAAAGCTCTATGTATGTCAAAGCACAAAAAGTTGTGAATGAACCTGTAGAATCTGCTATTTCACACCAAGGCCGATTCTCAAGTTATGAAACAGTAACGCTGTCTGCTGAGGTAAACGGACGTATCATGCAGGGAAAAACTGCATTTAAGGAAGGCGAGCAGTTCAATAAGGGAGATTTGTTGATCCGCATATATGACGACGACATAAAAGCCTCTCTCACTGCAAGCAGGAGCAATTTTTTACAAAAGCTGAGCACCATTTTACCCGATTTGAAAATTGACTTTCCCGAAGAGTATAATAAATGGAACGTTTTTTTTAATTCGATTGAAGTCCATGCTCCCCTGCCGCAGTTGCCTGAAATTCTATCAGATCAAGAACAGGTTTTTATGTCGTCAAAAGGTATTTTATCAGAATATTATTCAATCAGCAGTCAGGAAATTAATCTGAACAAATACAAAATATATGCTCCATTTGATGGCTCTTTCAGGGACATACAGCGGCAAACAGGGGCTGTAGCAGGCATGGGTGCAGTTCTGGCTACGATCGTAAGATCCGATCGCATGGAAATGGTTGTTCCGGTTCCCCCGGAAGATGCAAAATGGGTTGAACCAGGTATTTCGGTTACCATAACCGGAGAAGATACCTATACAGCTTCCGGCTCAGTGTCGCGGGTTGCCGGTTTCGTAGATGAAACAACACAAACGGTTAAAGTTTATGTCAAATACATTCCAAAAGGAAAGCAGGCTTTTAAAATCGGAGAATTTGCTGTAGCTACTTTTGATATCGAAAAACAAGTTAAAGGTATAAAAATTCCCCGCGAGGCTTTGATCAACGAAAAAGAAGTGTACGTAATCAAAAACAACAGGTTGCAACTGAAAAAAGTAACCACGAAGCGTAAACTCCCCGACCATGTAATCATATCGGGCCTGGATGATGGTGAAATTGTGGTTAATGAATCTCTTGTTGATATTTCGGAAGGAGATAAAGTAAAAATCAAATAATACCAATTGTAAAAAAACAATCTGAAAACGGTGCATACATGAAAAAAATTCTCAAAATATTTGTTGAATATCCCTTTTATGGGAAAATCGTAGTTGCTATTCTTCTGATTTTCGGAATTGTCGGATTCATGAACATGAAAAAATCCTCTTTCC
>JAGYOI010000420.1 GCA_018399395.1 Prolixibacteraceae bacterium | reverse complement strand
GGTGCTTTTTCATCGTACGCGCTTTTTATGATTAAAGGATTAGCCAAACAATACATCGAAGGAGAAGGAAACAAAAGTTACAATTTAAGGATCATTAAACCGGGGGAATTTATTGGCTTATCAACCATTTTTAACAACAAACGGTTCAACTATTCATCGGTAGCGCTTACCGAATGTCAGGTATTTTTGGTAGAAACAGAAGCCATAAACAAAGTTTCAAAGCAAAATGGTGAATTTGCCTTAAAAATTATGAACCGCTACATGGAACAAAATGCCAACTTATACGAAAAATTGCGAACTGTTCTGTACAAGCAAATGAACGGACGTATGGCTGAAACCCTACTCTACATTGACAGCCTGAAAAACGAGAACAGTGAAATTTTCCAGCTCCTTACGCGAAAAGACCTCGCCGATTTTGCCGCTACATCAACCGAAAGTGCGGTAAAACTGTTAAAAGCATTTGAAAAAGACGGACTAATCACACTTAACGAGAAAGACATTTCAATCACAAATAAGGAGACTTTAAAAGAAATCAGCCACAGAGGATAATTCATCTCTGTGGCTGGTTAATAACGAGAAGGGTTCAATATTTTTAATCACCAAAACTATTATAAACAACAATAAAATCAGCCATTGTTGTAACTCCTTCGGGTAATAGCGGATCATCTGCCATATCACCAATACTCCAGTTGCCATCACCATCATTATCATACCACCAAATCTCTTTAAAATTAATTCTAATGGTAAGCAATGTTGTTTTTCCTTCTTCAATTTTAAAATCTACCCCCAGCTTTTCTTCATTATTAACCTTCGTTAGTTCGTCTGAGCTGTTTAACACGTAAAGTCCATCTACTCCAAATACGTTATAAATCGTATCACTACTACCTCCGTTCGATGTCGGTATTTCAATGATTTCACCATCATGCTCAGCAATCCAGAAAAAATCACGCCCCTGTAAGAGGGCAAATCCTTTATAATCACCTACAGGAAGTTCAAACTGAAAATCTCTTTCACTGTCATCTTTTAGTTCTTCTGACTCATAAATTGTTATCCATTCAATTTCTGAATCTTTTACACCTTCAGTTATGTCATCAGTTGTAACTTTCATCTCATATTTATATCCCTTCACGTCGACAAATTGAAGAAGAGTTGGGTCGGATAAATTTGCAGATACACTTTTAGTGTTAGCCGTTTCAAAGTTGTTCCACGTTCTTAATTTAACAGATAATTCTCCATTGTCCGGATATGCATCATCGTCATCACATCCGGCAGAAAAAACTATAGAACAAATTACTAAAAATAGTTTTAGCTTTTTCATACGTTAAATGTTTATAATTAGTCACATAGCTTAATTCTAAATTTGAGGATTCCGAATAGCCAGTAGAACGGCTTCGTTCTCACATGAACTTTTTTAATCAAAAATTTGCCAAAGGCAATGATTAAAAGAAATCATGTTATTATTCACAATAAATAAACATTAAAACACTTATATTATGCCTTTATATTATCTGGTCTTTCTACCCCACGGTTCATCCAATAGCGGTCGCGTGCTTCTTCAGGATCAACATCCAACGGGACATAAATTCTGGTTCTACGGTCTATTATAATAGATTTGAGTTTTGACATATCAGGTGAAGCGTTATGATTTTGTTTTTTGTCTGCCATGATGAGATCCTGTTGATTAATGAATTATAAAATATAAAAAACAAAGATACACTTAATATGCCTAAAAAGCACTGTTTAGTAATCCACAATTAAGGTATTAATAACATTAGGGCAATGTATTACAGCAAATCAAAGAAGTTTAAATGCATCAGCATCCCGCAACGTATTGAATTTTTCTCTAAAGGTGTTTAATTTTTCTTTGTTGACCGACTTTATAAAAAATCCTTCTTCGCTTTTAGCTTTTAATATTGGCTTACCTTTAAAATCGATAATCATTGAATCGCCG
>JAGYOI010000042.1 GCA_018399395.1 Prolixibacteraceae bacterium | reverse complement strand
AATAGAATAAAATGCCTGAAAATATTTTATAATTCGTTGAAAAATGAAATTTAAAAATGGTTATCAGCTAACTTCTTTCAATTTCATTACACACCCTTAACACAAAAAACAATTGGAAAAGCACAATGAAGATATGTGAAAACTATATTTTAAATAATTCTACAGCGTTTTTAGAAGTTATCCGGGCAATTTCATTTTCGGGCATGTCAAAAATCTCGGCAACTTTGTTTAAAATATAAACAATGTATGCACTTTCATTTCGCTTTCCCCGTCGGGGAACTGGAGCCAGATATGGCGAGTCGGTTTCTAAAAGGATATCACCGGGCGAAAGCTGAGCAAGCATTTTATCAATACCGGCATTTTTAAAGGTTACAATTCCCCCAACTCCAATTTTAAAACCCCGTGCAATAATTTCCCTGGCCTGTTCGGCTGTGCCTGTAAAGCAATGAAACACACCGGTTAAACTACCGTCATTTTCCTCATCTACAATACGTATAGCTGCCTCAAACGAATTACGGGTATGTATAGAAACCGGCAAATTGTATGCTTTTGCCAGTTGAAGCTGTTTACGAAATGTGTATTCCTGTTCTTTCCGAAACGTATCGTCCCAATAGAAATCAATACCGATTTCGCCAATCGCGTAAAATTTCTGTTTCTTTAGCCAAAACTCGACAACCTCAATCTCTTCCTGGTAATCTTCATTAACCGATGTTGGATGAAGCCCCATCATTGGGAAAAAAGAACCGGGACGACTGGCTGCCAAATCGAGCATCATTTTTATGGACGAGCTATCAATATTGGGCAGCAGAATTTTTTCAACACCGGCGTCGAAAGCCCGCTGAACAACTTCGCCTATCTCCCCGTTATAGTCTTCGGAGTATATATGTGAATGCGTATCAATAATCATATTAAAATATTTTGGGCAAATGTATGTTTTTTGTAAAATATTTAGGATTATAAATTGGTAAGAAAATGTTACAATACTGTAAATAACAATTTAATAAAACCGTTACAAAACAATAGCATTAAGGCTATATTTAACCACCTAAAATAAATATTTTTACAAAATGGGAAAAGCACTATACACTAAAATAAAAACCGAACGGGCGTCTTTCAGCATTACACATGAGGTTCCGGTTATAATGATTGGCTCATGTTTTTCTGATAATATAGGAAACATTCTTACGCGCAATAAATTCAACATCCTGAAAAACCCATTGGGCGTTCTCTATAACCCCGCATCGATTTCAGATGCTTTAACCCGCAGCATTAAAAACACTGCTGTAGAAAAAGAAAATCTCATTTTTCATAACGGGCTATGGCATTCATACGATTTTCATGGCAGCTTTTCACATCACAACCCGGAAATTGTAGTAAGCGAGGCAAACCAGTGCATCAAAAACACCCATGACTTTTTAAAACAAGCCGGTGTTTTATTTGTAACATTCGGCACGGCCTGGGTTTACCGTTTATCAGAAAACGGGGCGATTGTTGCCAACTGCCATAAGCTTCCTTCATCACATTTTACCCGCGAAAGATTATCGGTTGATGCCATTATTCGTGACTGGAACGAAAAAACAAAACAATTAAAATCATTCAACAACCAGCTAAAAATTGTTTTCACCGTTAGCCCGGTAAAACACCTGAAAGATGGGGCGCACGAAAACCAGTTAAGCAAATCAACCCTGTTGCTGGCAATTGACGAACTGATAAAACGAAACCCCGAAAACATATCATACTTTCCATCATACGAGATTGTTAATGATGAACTACGCGATTACCGCTTTTATGCTGAAGACATGGCACACCTGTCGGAAACTGCCGTTCAAATAATCTACGAAAGATTCGAAAAAACCTATTTTGGCTCACCAACGATCCAACTATCAGGCGAAATTGAAAAAATAAACAAAGCCGCCTCACACAAAATACTCCACCAAAATACCGGTGAGGTTAAGAAATTTGCACTTGCAGCGTTAAAAAAAATTGAAAAGATTGAAAACAATTTTCCTTTTATTAACTTACAATCAGAAAAAGATCACTTCAAACAACTTGACAAGTAACGAAGCGATTAAAAAATCAACTAAACTATTTATTTCAGAATGAGCTATTTGAAATTTAATAAAAAAGAACTGGTAAACCTCGAATACTCCTTAAAACGAGAAGTATTACATTCGAACAGGGCCGGTGCATACAGTTGCACATCGCTGGCTGGATGTAACACCCGAAAATATCATGGCTTGCTGGTATGCCCCAATCATACCCTTGATGGTGGCAAGCACATGTTGCTTTCTTCCCTCGACACAACAATAATTCAGCATGGTGAAGAATTCAACCTGGGCATACACAAATATCCGGGAGAGGTTTACGAACCGAAGGGGCACAAATACATACGCGATTTTGAGGCCGAACAGATTCCGCTAATCACTTACCGGGTTGGTGGCGTAGTACTAACTGTAGAAACCGTTTTGGTTGAACAAAAAGAACAGGTTTTGATACGTTACACACTTGAAGGTGCCAACTCTCCAACAAAACTCCGGTTTAAGCCATTTCTTGCTTTTCGCAACATGCATCAATTAAGCAAAAGCAATTTATATGCTAACACCAAATACACCCCCATTCAGAAAGGCATAAAAACCAAGTTGTACGAAGGATATCCGGATCTTCATTTACAATTTAGCAAAGAAACCGAATATGTGCCCAATCCCGACTGGTATTATAATATTGTATACGACCAGGAAAAAATAAGGGGATACGACTTTCAGGAAGATTTATACGTGCCCGGATATTTTGAGGTTGACATTAAAAAGGGTGAAAGCATTATATTTTCAGGCTCCACGGTTGAAGCCCAACCACAACAATTAAAACGAAAATTTACTTCCGAAGTAAAAAAGAAGACACCCCGGAACACATTTTTCGGGTGCTTACAAAACGCTGCTGAACAGCTTTTCGTTAAAACCGATCAATTTACCGACATTGCCGCCGGTTTTCCATGGTACAACGGACGGGTAAATCAAACATTTATTGCTTTGCCGGGGTTGTCACTTGCAATAAAAGACACCGCACTTATAAAAAGAATCCTCCGTACCAACATTTCAAGATTGAGAAACGGACTTTTCCCCACCCGCTGGGGACGTTTTGAAAGTGTATATTCTGCTGCTGACACTCCTTTATGGCTATTCTGGACGATCCAGAAACTTACACCAGAACTGGGAGATGAAAAAAATATTTGGAAAACATATAAAAACACCTTCAAAAAGATACTGAACGCTTATAAAAAGGGCACCGATTTCAATATTAAAATGCTAAACAACGGCTTAATTGACGCATATTCGCCCAATACAGCCCTAACATGGATGAACGCGTATGCCAACGATAAGCCGGTAACCCCCCGCTATGGACAAACCGTAGAAATCAATGCATTGTGGTATAATGCCCTCTGTTATTCAATAGAACTGGCTGAAGCATCGGGCGACAGTGCCTTTGTTAAAAGCTGGAAGCCTGTTGCACAAAAAGTAAAAAACTCGTTTATTGATGTATTCTGGATTGAGGAAAAAGAATACCTTGCAGATTATTGTTTCGAAGGACAATGCAACCACGATGTGCGTCCAAATCAGGTTATTGCTGCTGCCATGAGTTATTCCCCACTCACGCAGGAGATGAAAAAACATATACTAAGCCTTGCTAAAAAAGACCTTCTTACCCCTAAAGGAATGCGAACACTCTCGCCCAAAAATACAAAATACAAAAGCAGGTACGAAGGAGATGAACTAATGCGCGAACAAGCCATACACCAGGGCACGGTACACCCGTGGCTAATAGGATTTTTCATTGAAGGGTACTTGTCGGTCCACCACCGTAGCGGCCTTGCTTTTGTGAAAAAAATAATGGAAGCCTTTGAAGAAGAAATGAACCGGGGATGTATTGGTACCATTTCTGAACTTTACGATGGCAATCCGCCTTATGAATGCAGGGGGGCTGTCTCCCAGGCCTGGAATATTGGTGAAATTTTACGAGCACATCATATAATCGACAAATATTAGAAATATATGAAGATATTAATGTTTGGATGGGAATTCCCACCCCACATATCAGGTGGTTTAGGAACAGCTTGTTATGGCCTTACACGCGGACTATCAAACTTTAAGGACATTGAAGTGCAGTTTGTGGTCCCGAAAGCTCATGGCGATGAAGACCAAAGCACCATTAAACTTATTGGTGCCGGTGATATTCCCGTTACAAAAAAGCAGGTTCAGCTTACCAACACTCAGCATAAAGTTGATTACTATGAGGTCAATTCTAAAATAATCCCTTACACCGATCCGGATGAATTCTGGAAATTGACGAGTGCCCGTTTCTCACGCGAGAGCCAGTTTGTGGAAACTGATGACGAGGGACGGATTATTTTTTCGGGCACTTATGGCTCAGACCTCATCAACGAAATATACAAGTATGCCATAGTTGCCGAAAATATTGCCGCCGATAATGAATTCGATTTAATTCATGCCCACGACTGGCTGGCATACCCGGCCGGGATCGCTGCAAAAAAAGCATCGGGAAAACCACTGATCATTCACGTACATGCCACCGATTTCGACCGTAGTGGCGGAAGTGTAAATCCCAAGGTATACGCCATTGAACGCGAAGGAATGGAAACCGCCGACAAAATCATAGCGGTTAGTAACCTTACACGAAGCACAGTTATAGAAAAATACAACATCGACCCCAAAAAAGTAGAAACGGTATATAATGCTGTTGAGCCGGTTGAACATACCGATAAACTCACGCTTAAAAAGGGCTTTAACGAAAAAATTGTAACTTTTCTAGGGCGAATCACCATGCAAAAGGGGCCTGAATATTTTGTTGAAGCGGCGTACCAGGTACTGTTACGAACACGAAACGTACGCTTTGTTATGGCCGGAAGTGGCGATATGATGAATGCCATGGTACGGCGCGCAGCACAACTCGGCATTACCGATTATTTCTACTTTACCGGATTTTTACGCGGGAATGATGTTTTTCAAATGCTTAAACTCAGCGACGTATATGTAATGCCCTCTGTATCTGAACCTTTTGGCATATCACCTTTAGAAGCGATGCAGAGTGATGTTCCCACTATCATTTCAAAACAATCGGGAGTATCCGAAATATTAACACATGCCATAAAAATTGATTTTTGGGATATCAACGCCATGGCCGATGCCATTCATGCCATTGTTGAATACCCTGCATTGGCTAAAACTTTTAAGAAACATGCCCGTACAGAAGTCGATTCCCTGCAATGGAAAAAATCGGCCAAACATGTTCGCAGTATTTATCAAAAAATGTTGAATACGCTTTAAAATATTTATATCATGAAGACAATATGCTTATATTTTCAGGTTCACCAACCATTCAGATACCGCCGGTACCGATTTTTCGATATTGGCAACGACTCATATTATTACGATGATTATTCCAACGAAACCATCCTGCGTAAGGTTGCTGACGAATGCTATTTGCCGGCCAATAAAATATTGCTGAAAGCACTGAAAAAGCACAACGGTCAATTCAAGGTTGCCTTTTCATTATCGGGCATTGCACTTGAGCAATTTGCCATGTATGCACCCGAGGTTATCAAATCGTTTCAGGAGCTGGCCAAAACCGGAAATGTTGAATTTTTATCCGAAACATACTCGCATTCTTTAGTAGCCCTCAAAGACCAAACCTTATTCGAGCAACAAACCAAAAGGCACGATGCCCTAATCGAAAAATATTTCAACCAAAAACCAACGATATTCAGAAATACGGAGCTGGTTTATTCTGATGAAATTGGGGCGAAGGCCCACAAAATGGGATTTAAAGGTATGCTTGCCGAGGGTGCCAGGCACGTACTGGGATGGAAAAGCCCGGGGTTTCTCTACACAAATGCCATTCAGCCACGTATGAAAATGTTGCTCCGAAACTATAAGTTAAGCGATGATATATCATTCAGATTTTCCAATTCTGATTGGTCTGAATATCCGCTAACAGCTGCGAAATTCGTTAACTGGCTAGAGAAAATGGACGAAAAAGAAGAAGTGGTAAATCTGTTCATGGACTACGAAACATTTGGCGAACACCAAAAAAAGAGCTCCGGCATATTCGATTTCCTTGCCGAACTGCCGGAAAAAATATTAGCATCGGACGAATTAAAATTCGCCACCCCTTCGGAAGTGATCAAATCGTTACAGCCCGTTTCGCCTATACATGTCCCCAATCCCATTTCATGGGCCGACGAAGAACGCGACCTGTCGGCATGGCTGGGAAATGAACTTCAGCAAGAAGCTTTCGATAAACTTTACGACCTGAAAGACCGTGTAACGAAATGTACCGATAGCGAAATGCTTAAAGACTGGGATTACCTGCAAATAAGCGACCACTTTTATTATATGTGCACCAAATTCTTTTCCGATGGCGAAGTACATAAATATTTCAATCCCTACGACTCGCCATACGATGCTTTCATCAACTACATGAATATCTTGTCCGACTTCAAGATAAGGCTTGACCGTATCGTTCCTGAAAATGAACTGGAACAGCAAATTTCAATGCTTCAAAAACAATTACAGGAGAAAGATGAAAAAATCAGCAACCTCGAGAAAGCTATAAAAAACCCAAGGGCTACTAAAAAGAGAACAGCAAAAACAACAACAAAAAAGCCAGCAAGCAAAGTTAAAAAGACAAAAAAATCGTAATTCAATTTATACTACAACCGAAAGTGAATTTAAGTTGAAATTTTTGACTCTAAAGCAACTCAAGTGCATGTATATCATATTTTTTTATTCTCTTTGCAAACTGATGATAAATAAATAAAAATGGAAGATAAATTAAAAAATATAACCGGAACATATAGCGATACCCCAACCTGGAAAAATTTAATCGTTGAATCGAATATTCCCAAAAGCCTTAAGGCCTTGAAAGAAATTTCAAGAAACCTATGGTGGACATGGAATACCAAAGCACGTGAGCTTTTTGAATATATTGATGAGGAAAAATGGGAAGAATCACTTCACAACCCCATCGTATTGCTCGACAAAGTTAGCTACAACCGCTATACCGAACTTGAAAAAGATGAGGAGTTTAAATATAAACTCGACTGGGTTTATAACGAAATGACCAACTACCTTAAAGAAAGAAAAGAAGCAGACACCGAAAAAATAGCCTATTTCAGTATGGAATACGGGCTGCATGACAGCCTGAAGATTTTTTCGGGCGGTTTGGGCATCCTTGCCGGCGACTACTTAAAAGAAGCCAGCGACTCGAAAGTAAACATGGTGGGTGTTGGCCTGCTTTACCGCTATGGGTATTTTAAACAAACGCTTAACAACCACGGTGAACAAATAGCCAACTACGAAGCCGAGGAATTCGCAAAAATTCCTGTTTCACCTGTTATGATTGATGGTAATTGGCTCACCATTGAAGTAGAATATCCGGGACGTACTATTGAAGCCCGCGCATGGCAAGTGAATGTGGGAAGCGTAAAACTATATTTGCTGGATGCTGATATTGACGACAACCGTGATGAAGACCGCTATGTTACACACCACCTGTACGGCGGCGATAATGAAAACCGTTTGAAACAAGAATTGCTACTTGGACTGGGAGGTATCAAATTATTAAAAGCCCTCGGGTTTAATGCCGATGTTTATCACTGTAACGAAGGCCATGCAGCTTTTATCGGGCTGGAACGCTTAAACAATTTCATTCAGGAACAAAATCTCAGTTACGCCGAGGCAAGGGAATTGGTGCGTGCATCAACACTTTTCACTACCCACACCCCGGTTCCTGCAGGACACGATTCGTTCCACAACGATGTATTGAAAAAATACCTGGGCACTTTTCCCGAAAAAATAAAACTTAACTGGGAAGAATTCTTGCTGTTGGGTAAAACCAATCCGCACGAAGACCATTTCAATATGAGTTACCTCGCCTCTAATTTATCGCAAAACATTAACGGTGTAAGCAGGATTCATGGCAAGGTAAGCAAACACATACTAAGTGCCCTTTATCCCGGATATTTCCCCGAAGAACTTCATATTGGGTACGTAACCAACGGGGTGCACTATTCTACCTGGACGGCCAAAGAGTGGAAAGAACTCCACCGTAAAACATTCGGTCAGAATTTTCCCGAAAGTCAAAGCGAAATTGAAATCTGGAATAAGATACAGGATGTGCCCGATGAAGAGATTGTGGAGATGAAGCACAACCTTAAAGTTAAGCTCATCGACTACATCAAACAGCGCTTTTCAGACAA
>JAGYOI010000419.1 GCA_018399395.1 Prolixibacteraceae bacterium | reverse complement strand
TTTTTTACTATTCAGGGATAATCCGCCGGCCTATAGCAATTTTCACACAACAAATGTCTGGGGCGGAAATTTGCTGTTAAACTATCTGCATGGCACATCTGCCACCACAACAATAGGCCTTGATGCACGTAACGAACAAATTTTCAGCAACAACCTGGGGAAAAAAGCCACCGAGATGATTTACAGTCCGGTAAACGACACCATTTTGCTCGACAAATATCACGGGCGCACAACCTTTTCGGCTTTTGCCGGACACAAACGGTATTTTAATAAATTAATGATCAATGCCGGTATAAACTTCACATATAACACCGACCTCGAAAATGAAATTTTCATTTACCCCGGTATTGATGTGGCATACGATGTAAACACGAATTTTGCACTCTTCGCATCGGCAAACAAAACAATGCGCATGCCTACCTTTACCGATTTATACTACACGAGCCCAAACAACCAGGGTAATCCCAACCTGCTGCCCGAAGAAGCTATTGGTTACGATTTAGGTGCAAGGTTTAACAACCGTTTTATGAAAACATCGGTTACCGGTTTTTTCACACAGGGTAACAACATGATTGACTGGGTACGTGAAACCACACAAGATAAATGGAGAACCATTAACTACACCGAATTAAATACGCTGGGAGTTGAGTTCAATGCCAAAATAAATTTTACCGCGCTATTAGAAGATCAACAAGTGCTAAATTCAGCGAATGTTGCTTACACGTTTATCGACCAGCAACAAATTAAAAGCCAATTAATTTCAAATTACTCACTCAACTATCTGAAACACCGCTTCGATTTTAGTTTGAACCATAATATTTGGAAAAATATAAATGCTAACTGGCACGTTGCTTATCAGGAAAGGAACGGGCAATTCGAAAAATTTGTTGATAAAAAATCAAAAGGAATGACTGATTATGAGCCATTTTGGACAGTTAACATGAAAATTGGCTGGCAAAAAAACGGATGGCACATTTATGCCGAAGCCAAAAACCTGTTTGATGTTTCGCATTACGATTTCGGAAACATACCACAGTCTGGCCGATGGTTAAAATTTGGGTTTGCAAAAAAAATAATATTACGCTAATTATTAGTAGAAAAATCGACTAAAACCCGCTTCATACGAACGAGAACTAAACAAATGAGTTTTTTGTCTGTTATGGTGTTAGTTTAAAAAAAATTCATGTCTAACTTAAAGATGAAAAAGAAATGAAAAGAATAGCATTACTGAATATCTTAATATTCGCGTTAGCGTTTACCCTGGGCGCCCAAAATTATTCCGTTGACACCGGGAAATCGAGTTTAGAATGGACAGGGAAAAAAGTAACCGGTCAGCATCATGGCTCCCTTGAACTTACAGAAGGCTCATTTTCATTAGAAAATGATCGAATATCAAGCGGGATGTTTGTTATAGACATGACATCACTTTCAAATGAAGATCTTGAGGGAGATACGAAGGAAAAACTGGTTGGACATTTAAAATCCGATGATTTTTTCTCTGTAGAAAATCACCCTACATCGGTTTTAAAATTAAACAACAGCACTAAACTTAAAAATGGCAAAGCTACCGTAAAAGGAGAACTTACGATCAAAGGTATTACCCACCCCATTGAATTTGAAGGGACAAAAACCGGAAATGTATTTGAAGCTACAATAACTGTAGACCGTACAAAATACAACGTACGTTATGGATCCGGCAAGTTTTTTGAAAATTTAGGTGATAATATGATTTATGATGACTTCACACTTGATGTTACACTGGTAACCAACAAAGAATAACATAATTTCACCCCGATGTAATTTATGCCCTGGTTGTATGTATATTATACAATTAAGGTTTTACTATCGCCAAAACAATTGAAAACAATAGAAAACAGTTGAAAGCAATTGCTTTCTATTGCTTTCTCTGTTATTATTGTTCTTCCCAGTCACCATTCTCTTTGATAATGCGTT
>JAGYOI010000418.1 GCA_018399395.1 Prolixibacteraceae bacterium | reverse complement strand
ATTCTTCTTTCATGCGGTTTAAATCGGTCATCCAGGCTTCGATATCATCTTCATGCTCCAATTCATCATTTAAAATCTGAATGGCCATTTGATGGGTTGAGTGGTCCTTACCATCTGTAAAGTTGGCTATTTCCTGATAGCGCTGAATGGCACATCTTTCGCCTTTCAGGTTTTGCTCAAGGATTACTTCGATATATGGATCCGTAGGATCTTCATACTCGCAACGTGCCAGTTTTGTCCAGTCTACCGGATTCGTTACCGGTGTTCCGCCCAATTGTAAAATACGGTCGGCCACCAATTCGGCATGAGTCAACTCCTCGTTGGCATGCACCAACAATTCAGGTTCTACCTCGCTACGCATCGGGCCTTCCATCAAGCGGGCGCCAATCCAGTACTGGTAATAAGCTAACCACTCTTCAGCCAACGCGGCATTCAACATTTCTATTAGTTTTTTTGCTTCTACTGTTGATATTTTTACTGCTTCTTTTCCCATAAATCTATATTTTTAATTTACAATAAAATTTACACTACTGTATTCCGGCTGTTTCAAATAAAAATCCGGATTCATTTTCATTTAAATATAAGAATTTTATTTCTCATATTTAAAAATAAACAGATGATTTAATTCATATTAACTAAAGCTAAACATCGCAAAAACAATAATAACTAAAAGTATTGCAAGCTATTGGATGCTATTGAAAGCTTAAAACATGAAAACCATTTTTTGCTATATTCGCAACATATAAAAATGCAAACCATGCGAAGAACCGTTTTTTTCCTTTTATTTATACTGCTAAGTGCAATAAGCCTCAAAGGTGAGCCGGTAAAGCTCAGCCACGATGCCCGTGTAATAATGTTTACATGCAGTCCGGGACAAGAACTTTATGCAGGTTTTGGCCATAGTGCTTTGTGGGTAAGCGACCCGGTAAACGGGATTGACCGTTTGTATAATTACGGAACTTTTGATTTCAACACACCAAATTTTTATGTAAAATTCATACGCGGAAAACTGAACTACATGCTTTCGGTTACCAATGTTAACCGTTTCATACGGGAATATGATTATCGTAAAATTGGTGTTGAAGGTCAAACACTCAACCTGCTTCCCCACGAAAAGCAAAAACTGTTTAACCTGCTTGAAGAAAATGCAAAACCTGAAAACCGTAATTACCAATACGATTTTTTCATGGATAATTGTGCTACACGAATCAGGGATATTGTTGTAGATGCGGTTGACGGCGAAATTGATTTTAACACACCCGACCATAATGTTTCGTTCAGGGAACTGCTATTCCCCTATTTAACTCACACGCCGTGGACCAAAATGGGAATTAACCTGATCCTGGGCTTATCATCCGATGCAAAAGCCAGTCCGTACGACTACATGTACCTGCCCGAGCACATGGAACATCAGTTTGGAAGGGCAACAATTGACAGCAAAAATGGAGGACGCGAACTGGTTTCATCTGAAAAAAGATACCTGAAAAACAAGCTCGAATTTAAATACAACATTCTTTATGACCCTGCTGTAATTTTCACGTTATTTATTCTCATAATGCTGTTGGTCAGTTTATGGGAAAACAGGAAAAACGTTTACTTCAAGGCCCTTGATGTTACCTTAAACTCTATCTCGGTATTTGCCGGGCTTTTCTTATTTTTCATGTGGGTTGGCACCGACCACTCGGCAACCAACTACAACCTCAATATATTATGGCTTTTGCCGGCGCAGGCACTTTTCCTTTTTGCACTTAAAAGTAAAAAGTATAAGAAAAGGATGGTCGAAATATCAATGAGCATCCTTTTTGTCACAGCCATTGCCATGCAATTCTGGCCGCAGGAAACCGAACTTTCATTTTTATTATTGATTGTTGTGTTCTTTATCCGGTATTTGTTTTATTATAAAAGGATTGAATAATATATCATTTAACCCAAACATTCATACTCCCACATTCAG
>JAGYOI010000417.1 GCA_018399395.1 Prolixibacteraceae bacterium | reverse complement strand
GAAACCATATTTGGCGATGAGCTCAACATAGATGAGATTGTATGGATGGGAAACCAAACATCGTTAAAGGAAGAAGCCGAGAAGGTTGGCATTTATGATGTTCTCCCCACGGTTAAACTATATACAATTCTAAGAGAAGCGATTGCATCAGGAAGAAATATTCATTTTCTGCCACCTTACCGGCCAGAAAATAAAATTAAGCTACTACGCTTACTCAATATCCGCCCCGACCAATTTGCACTGAAATCATCAGACAAACTTGTCAAAGCCGTTATATCTCAGCGGGAAATAAAAGACAAAGATGAAATTATTGAAATTGAAAAAGCGGTTAACTGGAGTGTTGACATGCACGTGGAAGCTATGAAGTACGCACGCCCCGGCATGAAGGAATCTGAAGTTTCGGCAAAAGCCACCCAGGTTGTGCTCGAAAAACAAGGACAGCCCTCATTTCCTATAATAGCAACAATCAGGGGCGAAATATTACACAACCACTACCATGGTAACACCTTAAAAAAAGGACAGCTTTTTTTACTGGATGCCGGAGCAGAAACAACCAGTCGGTATGCAGGTGACCTTACCAGCACATTCCCGGTTTCGAGGAGTTTCTCGCGGAAGCAAAAAGAAATATATCAACTGGTGCTGGATGCCCATTATGCTACAGCAAAGATGCTGAAACCCGGCATTGAATTCAGGGACGTGCACATGGAAGCAGCCAGGATTATATTCAACGGCCTGAAAGAACTGGGGCTAACCAAAGGTAACACTGAAGCAGCCATATCGGAAGGGGCGCACGCACTGTTCTTCCCTACCGGACTGGGACACATGATGGGGCTTGACGTACATGACATGGAAGACCTTGGCGAACTAAATGTTGGCTACAAACCCGGCGAAGCGAAAAGTTCGCAGTTTGGACTAAAATCATTACGCCTTGCCAAAGAACTTATCCCTGGCCATGTACTTACTATTGAACCCGGCATCTATTTTATCCCCGAACTGATTAAGTTATGGAGAACCGAGAAAAAATTTGAGCAGTTCATTAATTACAAAAACCTTAAATCGTACATGAATTTTGGAGGTGTGCGCATCGAACAAGATTACCTTATTACAAAACGAAGCTCCAGACTTTTGGGCCGTAAAAAACCCATGGAGATTGACGAAATTGAATCGTTAAGACAGTATTAATCAGCATTCATTACTGTTCCAACAGAGTTTCAAGTAATTTATAAATTTCGGCCTGTTGGGCATACGACATGTTATTAATACGTGTGCGATGCGAACCATCGGGTTTTACAAACCAAACAGCTTTTGTTTGTGAATTCTTTTCCAACGCCCCGCCTGTCCATGGATCATTTTCACCATAAATCATTATTAAGTTCTCTCCATCTTTTAAAATTGCTTTTTCAATATATCTTGAAGTACGATCCGAAAATTCAACCGGCTCAATATCATTTAAAAACACTTTAGGGATGTAACCTTCAGCTGTTTCAATCTCTAAATAATCCTGAAAAGGTTCTGTATCGTATCCATAATAACCAAACTCCTTCACCGCCTGTACAAAAAATGCTTTTATAGGCTCAATGCCCTCTTTGGCAAAATATTCAGGACCACTAACCGATATCAGGTGATTGAAAAGTTTTCGGGGAGAGACTGTATCTGCAGGAATTTCACCACAATCGCGCCCCCACTGCCAAAATGCAAAAGAGTATTCCAACACTGAATAATCGAGTACCTGACTAATTGGAATTGAATAAGTATAATTGTTTGCATCTGATAAACTATCGACAAGCATTTCAATTTCATCACGATTTTTTAGGACCGCCAACTGAAAATCTTCAATCTTTTCGCGGCAGTTCTCATCGCCAACCGTTTTCAAAAAATTTTGCATCCGCTCATCTTCAACCTCAAAATTAACAGGCCCTACATAAGCTACTGAAATATCCATATCGTCGGGATAATA
>JAGYOI010000416.1 GCA_018399395.1 Prolixibacteraceae bacterium | reverse complement strand
TGAAACACAAACTCCAGAGCAACCAAGCCATTCTCCCGGTAAAAAAACAGGAACTTGTTGCATTTTTGTACGATACTTTCAACACCGTTCCCGGGCAACCCGTAAAACTTACCCGCACTCATTTCACCGGCAGATTTATTACCTCGCTCCGAAAATATGCCGAATTACCAACCAAACAACAGGTTCCCGAAGGCTGGTTTACTGTATTGGTTGAGTTCCCAAATCCGGCTAATTCAACAACAGCACGCCACTTCAATTATTTCACCCTTGAACGCGTTGAACAGATCAACGATTTCCTGCAGGCATCGTTCGATCTGTTTTTTTACGTGTACTTTTTCGACCTTACCGGACTGCGTAATATCGATGAAGAAGAAACCGAAGAAACGGAGCTGACAAAAATGCACCTGGTGGATAGTTTTGTTTCGGGTTTAAATCTGATTGATTTGGGTAGCTCAACCGACATGATAAAAAAACGTGAGTACCGGAAAGAAGTGGAAATTTTAAACAGAAAACGAAAAAGATTACTGCAAAAAGAGCGTCGGTTCCGTCTCGAAATCTACAAAAAACGAAAAGAATACATTAAAAGCATTATGAATCAGTGAATTAAAAAAAATATCTGCAAAATGAAGTTTTTTCAACCTACAAATTGCAGACAAAACAGGCAATTATGGAAACATTTGAAGGGTTAAACTGGGCAGTTCTGAAAAAAGTACAGGTTATTGCAGACGAACATGTCTCTTTTTCTGATTTTAAAAATCCGATAGATTTTAGCGATATTTCGATTGAAAGTGGCCAAAATTTTGAAGAAATTCCTCATATTTTAGAAAGCGCCCGTTTTCGTGAAAATGAGGAATTGACACAAGCCGGCCAAAGATGGAACAAAGAAGTGGTTTTGCTTATTCCCAAACTCAGAAACGAGGTTTACCAATTCCTTAAAAACTATTCAGGCCGATACCTGGTAATTTTAGCTACCGACATGAACGACGAAAGCCATTTGATATATCCGCTCAGAATGGCAGTCATACGCAATATTCCGGGGCAGGCATCAGGGTTAAACGCCACCGAGGTAAGGTTCACCGGCAACTGGACAAACGAATCGCCATCGGTAACCAACGTGGCGTAAAACCCAAAGTCCTTTATTTTACGCCCCTTACATTGTAAAGTTGTAGTATAAATAATACTGCAACCATGCAATATTCAATCGCAAAAGAAATATTCGGTACGCCCTGGCAAATTTCAGCCATGGGCATTCAGCAATACCACCCGGTAGTTGCAGGCATGCTCAACGGGGCTGTTATTGCTGAAGAAGCAGAACCCCGCGAGAACCTTCCCTATATTGTTTCGGCCAATACACTTCAGCCAATGGCATGGAGCGAGGCTGAAGATGATATGCCGGAAGAAGATTCCAACAAAGAAAAAGTGATTCATGTAATGCCCGTGCGTGGCGTAATGATGAAACACGACATGATGTGCGGACCGAGAGGCACGCGCACACTGGCCAACCGGTTGATGCAAGCCGATGCCGATGAATCGGTTATCGGCCATATCATGATAATTGAAGGACCGGGCGGATCAGTCAATGCCATACCTGAACTGACCGATGTTATGGAAGAATGCAAAAAGCCCGTTGTAGTTTGGGTGGATGGCATGATGTGCAGCGCCCACATGTATGTTGGCAGCTATGCCAATAATATAATTGCCAGCCGCAGCACCGACCTGGTAGGTTGCATCGGTACCCTCATTGTTTTCAGGGGCCGGAAATCGCAGAGCGAAGAAGACGTATTAAAAGAACGCGAGGTAACCATTTATGCCGATGAAGCTTTTCAGAAAAACGAAGAGTATGAAAAGGCGATTAATGATTTCCTTTAATCGTACCATAGTGGAATTGAAATTGCATTTGCATTGCGTTACTTTGTGTTAACATTTACGCCTTTAATCGTACCATAGTGGAATTGAAATTGTTGGTACACAACTCCA
>JAGYOI010000415.1 GCA_018399395.1 Prolixibacteraceae bacterium | reverse complement strand
AATTCACTTAAAGAGCTTCTTTATCAAAATTCCGAACGATTAAAAGAGCTAAAAGGGATAAACACCACTTCACAAATATTAAAACAATCTCATAACCTTGAAGAAGCACTTCCAAAAATATGTAAAATATTACCTCCTTCGTTTCAATATCCTGAATACACGGTAGTTCGTATTAAGTACAACAAGGAAAAATATACGAGTGAAGGTTTTCATGAAACGCCCTGGAAAATAACGCAATACTTTCAGTCGGCATCAAATAAGCGGGGTTTAATTGAAGTTTTCTATACAAAAGAATTCCCCGAAATTGATGAAGGACCCTTTTTGAAAGAAGAGCGTAACCTGTTAATAAATATGGCCGGGCTTATCTCGGGGCGTGCCGTAAGGGATTTGTTTAGCCGTTTGAATAAAATGAATATTGAGCGGCTCAAAGAACTGGATGCCATAAACCATACCTCACGGATTATTGAAGAAGGCAACAGTATTGACGAAACGCTGATGCGCATCACACATATTTTACCCGATTCATGGCAGTATCCTAAATATACTGCCTGCCGTATTCGTTTCGAGGGAAAAGAATATGCTACCCCTAATTTTACTGAAACCGATTGGATGCAAACCGGGCAAATTACCACCATCGATAATAAAAAAGGAACGGTGGAAATTGTTTATCTCAAGGAGTTGCCCAAAGAAGATGAAGGGCCTTTTTTAAAAGAAGAACGCAACCTTTTAGATAACATATGCAAGTTGGTAAATGGTTATTTGAACGGGTTTAAGGGACTCGAAATCATAAACAAAAAGGGTGTTGTGATTAATGCCCAGCATAAATCGGAAGCCTTCCGCAAGTCGTTGGTTAAAAACAAGAAACCCTTACAGCTATATTTTAACCAGCAATCGCTCGAGAAATATGTTTACCTCGACATGATGAAGTATAAAGTGAAACACGTCCTTTTTGTTTCAACATTGTACGATGCTTTTATGCTCGAAAGTGAAGACTCGTTTTTCGAGAAATTCATGGGCGAAATTTACCAGTACAGCTTATTCTCGTTACCACGGATTACCGGTGTGTCATCGGCCGAAGAGGCACTTGAACTGCTTGAAACAACGCATTTCGACATGGTTGTGCTAATGGTGGGCCTCGACCGCAAAGCACCAATTGAGCTTAGCGAAAAAATAAAAGCCTACAACGAAACCATCCCGATATACCTTCTGCTTAATAAAAAGAGCGACCTGAAGTATTTTGAAAAGCTGGTGCCAACCATTCGCTCAGTTGACCAGATATTTGTTTGGAATGGTGATTCACTGATTTTATTTGCCATTGTAAAATCAATTGAAGACCGTGTGAATGTTGAAAACGATACACGGGTAGGGCTTGTGCGTGTAATCTTATTGATTGAAGACTCACCGTTGTACTATTCAAAGTATATACAAATGCTTTATACAATTGTTTTCGATCAGGTACAGCAAATATTACCCGAGGTTGAGAAAAATGAGCTGGATAAAATTAGCCGTATGCGATCGCGCCCCAAAGTGTTGCTGGCAAGAACTTATGAAGAAGCCCTTTCGATTTTTAATAATTACAAAGATTTTATGCTCTGCGTAATCTCTGACGTGGAGTTTGAGCGTGCCGGAAAAATTGATAAAGAAGCCGGTATAAAATTCATAGAACATGCCAGAAATAAAATTCATAATTTGCCGGTCGTATTGCAATCTTCTGAAGAGTCGAACCAACAAATAGCTCAAGAAGTTAATGCTTCTTTTTTGAATAAAAATTCAGAAACTTTATTGAAAGACCTGAAAAGTTTCCTGAAAAACTTTTTGGGGTTCGGATCTTTTGTATTCCGCAATGCAAACGACGAAAAAATTGCTGTGGCACGTTCGTTGCGTGAGTTTGAAACTTTATTGCAGAAAATACCTGATGAATCATTTTATCTTCATGCACACGAAAACCAGTTCTCGCTTTGGCTGATGGCGCGAGGCGAAATTCAGCTGGC
>JAGYOI010000414.1 GCA_018399395.1 Prolixibacteraceae bacterium | reverse complement strand
TATACATTTATTCAAGTTCATCGATTAGCGGAAAGTCGTGCAGTAAATCCGCAACTTTTCATACCGCCAACCGTTATATCTCAATTTTCTTTTTTACATGAGCCATCCCGTCCCGTATCTCTTCTACATCATTCATCTCTGCCCAGCTCATTAGTTTATTGTATCGTTCGCCCAGCTCTATTTCAATTTTTCGACGGATGATATAATCATCACTGATGCTTAGCTGGCTTAGCTGCTTTTCATATTCGCGGATTTCTTTGCAGATATGCAAAATATTCATAGCTGTGGTGTGTTATCGTGTTTGCACTTCGGGCAGATGTAACTGAGCCAGGCACGGGCGTCGAATGTGTGTCCGCAGTTCTTGCATGTTACCCAATCTTCATGATTGCTTTCTGAATTGTTTATAATCATCACGGATGAATGTTAATTTGTTTGTTTTATCGGTACAGATGAACAATTTTACTATTTCGGTGAAGAGTTCGGTATTTTCTTCACGTACTAATTTGCTTACAGTGTATGTTTTTCCGGCCTGGCAACGCTCAAGCCAATCAAATGTTTGATATATGTAATTGGTCATCACGTCTTTACCTCCTACCATATTGCTGCAAGCGTATATTTTTTCAATTATTTGTTCCTGTTGGTTCATAGAAAAAACATTTTTTGTTCAAACTCACCACATTTTGGCGACTTTGCTTACTTCGCTTACTTCGCTAATGTATTTTATTGATTATAAAATACTTAGTTGTTTTTTGCCTTACTTCGGTTACCTCTTTTTTGTTGTAAAGCGAAGTAAGCGAAGTCGGGCGAAGTAAGGCGAAGTAAGCTGGTGTATGTCATTTTGTCTGTTTAAATATCTATTATTCAATTAATTATACAAAGCGAAGTAAGCGAAGTAAGCGAAGTAAGGTTTTTAAAAAGTAAACTACTCTATTCGTATTTTTTTTGCTTCTCATTTTCCAAGTTAATTTTCATTTGGGGGGTGAAAGGGGGGTTTAAATCGACTTCGCTTACATCGTTGGCAGTGCCAAACGCTGCATCTATTTGTTGTTGTTGCTCATCGTCGGGATCTTCCTCGCGCCTTATATCAATGCCCACCTTTTCGTAATCAAACGCCATGGCCGTTGTGCTGGTGCGTTTCTTCCTTCCCTCTGTGTCGTGTTCCTGCATGCCTGTTTTTGGATCAATCTTTTTAAATGGTTCCTTCTTGGTTGTAAATAGGTATGCCTTGCTATTTTCAAGATAATATTGCACGGTGCTTTCTGGTAGTGGTTTTTCTCCCTCCTGGTTGCTGTGCTTTTTATATAATGAGAATACACGGCTTGTGGTTAGGTACAATACATATTTGGGTTCGTTCCATTCAACCTGTTGTACTTCTCCTGTTTTATTGCCATAGCGGTGGGTAACAGTGTCGGTGTATTCAATTTTGAAATCTCCACCCTCGAATATCAGGTTCGAATTGGCCAGCATTTCAACCTTACTCCAAAACTGCCCAAGGTCGTCGTTCTTTTTAATTACTGAATTTTGCGAAATCATATATCTCGCTGCAAGCTGTATGTGCTCGTCTTCATCCCAGGGCAATTCAAGCTCGTCGGCAATTGCTATGTATGCCGCGAAAACCATCAGGTAATTATTGAAGATACGGGTTTCAACGGTTTCTTTGCCTAAGAACTTAGTCATTTTGTTTGCGGTTTTTTCAACCGCTTGTTTGTAGCGGTCGAGAAATATAGGACGTAGCCTTATAATTCGGTTGGTGATTTGTGTGAGCCCACGCCGACTAATGTCGAGCAGGTTTTGAAAGCGTTCTTTTTCCTGGTCGGTAAATTCAACCTTTGAAAACCCTAACATGATGAAGCGTGTAAACAATGCAATGTCGGCAGTTGCCATTTGCTGGCCGCATAAGATTATTGCCTGTTCAACCGGGGTGGTTTCTTTCTTTTTGTCCTTGTCCATGTTCATTTTAGTGCGCCCGGTACCTGCCCACATGGCTTTCAGC
>JAGYOI010000413.1 GCA_018399395.1 Prolixibacteraceae bacterium | reverse complement strand
ACTCGTTGGCATAAGGTGTGAAGAGAATCCTGAGCGGGACCTCTTTGCCGGGTAAGTGAAGCTCAAGAAAACCTTCGGTACTTTTCAAAACTTTTAGTCCCGAATCCAGCTCAAAAGGCAACACTTTCGAGTTCGGATAACCGGCAAATATAATCCCGCACTCACGAGCCAACGGGTCGGGCGATTCAATACGGTCGGGCGAATCGTGGTTGCCGGCAATGGCAATTACAGGACGACTACCATTTTTTGAAAGTTTTTTCAGCGAACGGTAAAAAAGTTCAACAGCTTCGGTTGGCGGGTTAAACGTATCGAATAAATCGCCGGCAACTAAAATCGCATCAACATTTTCTTTATCGGCAACCGTGCCAATTTCCTCCAAAACAGCAAGTTGCTCATCAAAACGCGAGAAACTTTCAAGCCGCTTTCCCAGGTGCCAGTCAGATGTATGGAGTAGTTTCATGTATGTAAATTTCAAATGGCTAATGTAGTGAAAAATCTATTTCAGGGTGTGTAATAGAATAAACTGCCTGAAAATATTTTATAACTCGTTGAATAAATAAAATTTAAAATGTTTATCAGCTAACTTAATTCATTACACACCCTTAATTAAACCATAACCGCCACCCACCACCACTCAAGGCTTAACAATCAGTTAATCAACATCAATTATATTTTTGTATCTTTGCATTTCTCGAATTTTGAGTTGAGAATCATTAATTAACAAATAAATATATATGGCATTAATTAACGAGAATTACCTGAAACTACAAGCAGGTTATTTATTCCCGGAAATCGGGCGCAGAGTAAAAGAATTTACTGATGCAAACCCCGACAAGAAAGTAATCAAAATGGGTATTGGCGATGTAACACAACCGTTACCCCCTTCTATTGTAAAAGCATTTCACGATGGGGTTGAGGAAATGGCCAAAGCTGAAACCTTCAAAGGCTACGGTCCTGAAAAAGGCTACCCTTTCTTGCGCGAAGCTATTGCCGAAAACGACTATAAAGCGAATGGCGTAAACAGCATTACCGCTGATGATATTTTTATTTCTGACGGTTCGAAATGCGACACCGGAAACATCCAGGAAATTTTTGGCAACGACAATGTAATCGCGGTAACCGACCCGGTTTATCCTGTATATGTTGATACAACCGTAATGTCGGGCAAAACAGGAAACATTAACGAAGTTGGTCATTATAAAGGGATTGTTTACATGCCCTGCAACGAAGAAAACAACTTCGTACCTGAACTGCCAAAAGAAAACGTTGACCTCATCTTTCTGTGCTACCCAAACAATCCAACCGGAACAGTAGCGACTAAAGAAGAGTTAAAAAAATGGGTAGATTACGCTATCGACAACAAGTGCATCATCCTTTACGATGCAGCATACCAAGCCTTTATTACCGAAGATGGAATTCCACGTTCGATATACGAGATTGAAGGTGCTGAAAAATGTGCCATTGAATTCCGCAGTTTTTCAAAAACGGCCGGATTTACCGGAACCCGTTGTGCTTTTACTGTAATTCCTGAAACACTGGAAGCTTTTGACAGCGAAGGAAAACCTCACAAAGTGAAAACATTATGGAACCGTCGCCAGTCAACCAAGTTCAACGGCGTTTCGTACCCGGTGCAAAAAGCAGCTGCAGCTACTTATACACCCGAAGGCAAAAAAGAAGTAAAAGACATTATCGCTTATTATCTTGAAAACGCCCGCATCATGCGTAAAAGTCTGGAAGCAGCAGGCTATAAAGTTTACGGCGGCGTAAATGCACCTTATGTATGGGTCAAAGCCAAAGACAATATGACTTCATGGGACTTCTTTGATAAAGTATTGAAAGAAGCCAACGTGGTAGGTACACCGGGTTCCGGTTTCGGACCTTCAGGAGAAGGATATTTCCGTTTTTCAGCATTTGCCGACCGCGAAAATGTGATGGAAGCAATGGACAGGGTTAAAAACCTTTCATAAACATATTTTTACTGCATACAAAAAGGA
>JAGYOI010000412.1 GCA_018399395.1 Prolixibacteraceae bacterium | reverse complement strand
TTGGGGCTTTTCTCGATTGGGGCTTGCCTAAAAACCTTCTGGTCCCGTTCAGGGAGCAAAAACTAAAAATGGAAGCCGGGAAAAAATATGTGGTTTACGTTTATGTTGATGAGAAGTCGGGGAGGATTGCCGGAACTGCAAAAATTGACAAGTTTTTAGAAAAGGGTTTTGGAGATTTGGCCGAAGGTGATAAAGTTGAATTGTTAATAGCAAATAAAACCGACCTGGGTGTTAATGCAATTGTAGAGGGTAAATATCAGGGCATATTGTATGATAACGAACTTTTTAAACCGGTAAGAACGGGTGATGTCGTTTCGGGGTACATCAAAAAAATCCGCGACGATGAAAAAATTGATTTAACGCTCGAAAAAATTGGTTATGATAAAGTTGACCCGGCACAGGGGCAGATACTTGAAAAGTTGAATAAAAATGATGGTTTCTTGCCTTTTAATGATAAATCAGATCCTGATGTGATTAAAAAAGAACTGGCAATGAGCAAGAAAACGTTCAAAAAAGCGGTTGGCGCTTTATACAAATCACGGAAGATATCAATTGAGGATAATGGAATTAAGATTGTTTAAATCTACTTTAAATGAACTATATTTTAGCTATGTGGTTAATAAATAGAAAACTATAGACGAAATATTATGAAACCACGTTATTTTGTAGGAGTTGTAGCCATTGTGATCTTTCTTTTTATCGTTTCAAACCTTCATGCACAAAATATTGCCCAGAGTACTTCTTTCTGTGAGCAAGGCATGAAAATCAACAACGGGGGCATGATGGTGCTTGGCGGCTGGGCCGTGGCCAATATGGCCGTCGGTGCTTATGGTTGGTCGGCATTCGAGGGGCAAAAGAAATATTTCCACCAGATGAACCTTTTTTGGAATGTGGTGAATGCCACCATTGCAGGAATTTCCTTATCGAATAACCTTGGGTACGACTGTTCATCTGTATCCTACGATAGTTATTTAAATACGCATCTCTCAACCGAGAAAACCTTGCTTATTAATTCTGCATTAGATGTTGGGTACATTGGCACAGGCTTTTTACTGAAATACTTTTCAACCAAAGCATCGCAACGAAGCGATTTGTTAAAAGGCTACGGAAACTCTTTGATTCTGCAGGGTGGTTTTTTATTGGTATTCGATTTGGTGCTTTACGCCCTGTTGCGAAACGAAAGAATGAGCTTCGATACAACAAACATTTCAGCGTCCTTTTCTCCGGCCTTACCGGCATTTCAATTTGTTTACCGGTTTTGAAACAATAGATCGTGAGATTTTAGAAATGAGACATGAGAATTTGTTTGGAAGATTAATAAAATCAGCATGTTAACAAAGCCCGGGCAAATATATTAAGATTTTAAAATTTAATTACTCAAGATTCTCAGCCGTATATTATAGCATTCATTTCAGATATGTTCAACCTCTTTAGGGTTGATAGTTCACTGATAGACAGGCAACCACAAATCCCATTCGCGGTTGAAAGCCCGTGGTTAAAGTCTTAACATCCTAAAGAAAATTTTTAATTTTCTTCCTCTGCGCGCTCTGCGTCTCTGCGGTGTAATTGAAAAAGTTAAAACAATTTAAGGATCGTTATTTTTTACAAGCAACTATTGCATTCTAAATTTTTACTTTTATATTTGTTCGCATATTTACGAACTACGAACAAGTGATATGGATTATAATGATTTAAAAATTACCAATATGGAAATTAAAGTATTAGGTCCCGGGTGCCCAAAATGCAAGACGCTTGAAAAAGCCACATTAGAGGCAATTGCTTTAGCTGGTATTGAAGCTAAGGTATCGAAAGTTGAAGATATTGTTGAAATTATGAACTACGGCGTTATGCAAACACCGGCACTGGTGGTTGATGGTAAAGTAGTTTTAAAAGGCCGTGTGCCATCGGTTGACGATATCAAAAATATACTCACTCAATAAACCAAAAACCATGAAACGATTATTATTCCTATTAATTGCAGTATTTGTTATTTCAAT
>JAGYOI010000411.1 GCA_018399395.1 Prolixibacteraceae bacterium | reverse complement strand
CGAGGCAAACTCGGGACTGGTCGCTTTGGCTCCCAGCATTGAGTCATTGGGAGTATAGTGCATAGGTGCATCAGTTCATAGGTTCATAAGTTTTGAGAGAACAACAATCACCTTAACCATTATCCCAACACCCCATTAACCCATCCCGGTAAACATCGGGACCATTAATCCATTAACAACTCGTAACAATGAGAAATCACAACCTCAACCACGATTTAATAAGCCAGGGTGCGTTTCCAAACTCAACAAAGGTTTATGTGCCTGGTAAGCTTCACCCTATAAAAGTTGCCATGCGCGAAATTAAGCTTAGCGACACCAAAACGCAGGAAAGTACAGAAAAAAATACCCCCGTTACAGTTTACGATACTTCAGGACCATATACCGACCCTAAGCACACCATCGACATCAGCAAAGGGTTATCACCATTACGTAACGAATGGATTAGAAAACGCGGAGATGTAAAAGAACTTCGGGAACTTTCATCGGAATACGGTCGCGAGCGCAGCAACAACCCGGAAACCGCCGATATCCGTTTTCATGAAACCCGAAAACCGCTAAAAGCAGCTAAGGGATCCAACATCACACAATTCTACTATGCCACAAAAGGGATGATTACACCCGAGATGGAATATGTGACTATTCGCGAGAACCAACGCATCGATGAGCTCAAAGAGAAAGATGGAAAAAATATTCCTGAATCATATATCACGCCTGAATTTGTACGCGGTGAGATAGCGGCCGGCCGGGCTATGATACCATCCAACATCAACCACCCCGAGGCCGAGCCCATGATAATCGGCAGCAAGTTTAAAGTGAAAATTAATGCCAACATTGGCAATTCGGCCCTTTCGTCGGGCATCGAAGAAGAAGTTGAGAAAGCCGTTTGGGCTTTTCGCTGGGGTGCCGACACCATTATGGACCTATCAACCGGCAACCACATTCACGAAACCCGCGAATGGATCATCCGCAACTCACCGGTCCCGGTTGGCACTGTTCCATTGTACCAGGCACTCGAAAAAGTAAACGGGAAAATTGAAGAGCTGACATGGGAGATTTTTAAAGATACATTAATCGAACAGGCCGAACAGGGGGTTGACTATTTCACCATCCATGCCGGACTCTTATGGCGCCATATTCCGCGTACCATTAAACGCCTTACCGGGATTGTTTCGCGTGGGGGTTCCATTATGGCTAAATGGTGCATGTTTCATCATCAGGAAAACTTTTTGTACACCCATTTTGATGAAATATGCGAAATTCTGGCCGCTTACGATGTGGGCATTTCGCTGGGCGATGGACTGCGCCCCGGCTCGATACACGATGCCAACGATAAAGCCCAGTTTGCCGAACTGAAAGTGCTGGGCGAGCTCACCCAAATTGCCCGGAAACATTATGTGCAGGTGCTTATTGAAGGCCCCGGTCATGTGCCCATGCACAAAATTCGCGAAAATGTTGAACTTCAGCAACAATACTGCGACAATGCACCCTTTTACGTGCTGGGACCGCTCACAACCGACATTGCGCCCGGGTACGACCATATTACATCGGCCATTGGTGGGGCCATGATTGGTGCCGAAGGTGTGGCCATGCTTTGCTACGTAACCCAAAAAGAGCACCTCGGACTGCCCGATAAAGACGATGTAAAACAGGCCGTTATCACTTACAAACTGGCAGCCCATGCAGCCGACCTGGCCAAAGGTTTCCCCGGGGCACAAGTTCGCGACGATGCCATGAGCAAAGCCCGATTCGAGTTCAGGTGGAAAGACCAGTTTTGCCTGGCACTCGACACCGATACGGCCATGGCCTTTCACGACCAAACCCTGCCCGACGAAGGCAGTAAAGTGTCGCATTTTTGCTCAATGTGCGGCGAGCACTTCTGCTCGATGAAAAATTCACACGAGCTGAAAGACATGGCAGAGAAAATGGAAGAAAAGAAACGTGAATTTGCTGAGAATGGAGGTGAGATTTATGTGCCGTCATAACACTAAATAACATGCACTTT
>JAGYOI010000410.1 GCA_018399395.1 Prolixibacteraceae bacterium | reverse complement strand
CTTCTCGAGAAGGCACAATTAATCAAGCAGGTAAATAAGAATAGTAAAGGAATAAGTTATTTATCTAAACCTGATAAAATCTATTTGAAAAATACAAATATCCTGCTTGCTATAGGTGGAGAAAATACAGAAAAGGGAACACTTCGAGAAACATTTTTTGCTAATCAAACGGGAAACTTTCATCATATTACACTCCCTGAAAATGGAGATTTTTTGGTTGATAATATTTACACATTTGAAGTAGGGGGCAAGAATAAGCAAATGAAACAAATAAAAAATACTGAGAGAGGATTTATTGTAAAAGATGATATTGAGATTGGTGCAATGAATATAATTCCATTGTGGTTGTTTGGGTTCTTATATTAGACAATCTGGAAATATCTTCTTGAATTTCTCAGGAATATCATCTCTTATCTCAATTCTATTATTGCTTATCGGATGTATGAATTTAAGTGAAATGGCATGCAGGTAAAGTCCTTTGCCTTTGAGTACTTTTCCTTCTATTCCATAGTTCTGGTCGCCCAAAACAGGATTCCCATTTTCTGCCAGGTGTATGCGAATTTGATGCCTCCGGCCTGTTTCAATATTAATTTCAAGTAGGTTGAGGCAGCCAAAACGTTCCGATTTTACGGTTTCAAGTACCTGGTAGGTAGTTTTAGCTTTTTTGTTGTCAACCGGGGTTTCAATTGTTCCGCTTTTGGGCATTTCTCCTATACTTACAGCAATGTATTCTTTTTCAATTTTTTGTTGTTCAAAAAGTTGGTTGAGCGCGATAACTGCCCCTGATGTTTTACCAATCAACAGCACACCACTTGTAGGGTAATCGAGCCGGTGAATGGCTTGAGGGATGGGTAGTGCATCGCATTGCGGGCTTGGCTTCAAATTGCTGGGGAGCGCATGTTCAATCGTACGCCTTTTGTTGCCGCTTACTGTAATGCCGGCAGGTTTGCGTACCACCGCCAAATCGTCATCTTCGTAAAAAACATGTATCGGTAATTCAACGAGTAGGTTTTTGTTGATTCTGCTTTCACGGTATAGCGATATGCTTTCGCCGCCTTTAATCCAGTCGCCGGTTTGGCCCGTTTTGCCATCCACTTTTATCAGCCCTTTTTTAATGGCTTTTTTAATGCCTTTGCGTGAGCTTATGCTTGTGAAAATACCCGGCAGGTACTCCGACAGCCTTAGGGCTTTGTTAAGCAACGGCACAATATGTTTTTCTACAAGCTCTATTTGTTGATGGTTTGCCATGGTGTTACGAAAGTAGCTGATAATTGTTTCAAATGTATCAATTTTGAACAATTATCAGCTACTAATCCGAAGCATGTACTGGTTTTGGCTAACTGTCAGGCTTGTTTGGTCAAAATCACAGCAAGCTTTTTTATTGCAGGTTTTTTATTTGAAATAGTGAGTCCGGCATTGAGTGCTTTTGCAACTGATATTTCAAATTCGCTCGTTTTTACATGGCCGGGAGGCTCGGCAAACAATACCTTACCTCCGGGTTTTAGCATGGTATATACCTCGTTAAATAGTTTTTGTTGGTCGGGTACTTCGTGTACCACGGCAAATAGTAATGCAAAGTCTATTTGGCCTTTCAATTTTTGGGGCTCATAATTTTTTCCAACCAACATGCTGTTTACAATGTTGGAATAACCTTTTTTGTGTGCCCTGCGTTCCAAATTGTTCAACATTTTGTCCTGGATGTCAACACAATGAACTATTCCTTCATTTCCAACCATGCGCGCCATGTGCAAGCTGAAATATCCCATGGCACATCCATAATCGAGTACAGTCATGCCGGGCTTGACAAATGGAGCCAGTATTTTATCGGGGTTGTGCTGGTATTTTCGTAGTGGGTTGATCATTGTGTACCCCAACCACCAGGGGCAAATGTTTTGTTGTGTTTCCATGAGTATTTAAATGTAGTTTGCTAATTCTGATTTGAAGATAGGTATTTGTCAAGTATTGTCATGTCGTTTTCAGAAAGCTTACCGTTTTTTGATTTAA
>JAGYOI010000041.1 GCA_018399395.1 Prolixibacteraceae bacterium | reverse complement strand
ACATCCAAAAATGAAAACAACATCACGGCCAATGTCATCGGCACTAACAAATACATGTATTGTGTAAATAACGGTGAATCTTCAATATTCGTTTCAATCAACCAAGGCTTTAAAGCAAAATAAGCCCCCAAAAATATGGCAACACCTGCAAGATGGAATAAAAGGGCAATGGTCAAAAAACCGTTATGCCCATTTTCTTTATGCCTAAAATATGGAAACAAACGATTGGTTACGCCTGGTAGTCCCAACAAAGCTAAGCGCCCCATTAACGATGACAATGACACCAACAAACCAAACAAACCAACAACTTCAGGCGTGAGATAATTCGGAAACAGGTAGGCTGTTGTGATAAATCCAATTATCACGCCTAAATACGACCAAATGGTTCCTTTTATGGTTTGTCTTGCTATTATTCCCATGCCTGAAATCAAAACCGCTAAATTAAGATGTTTTATTTAAAATTGTATTTTCAAAGGGAATTCCATTCGTTTTTTTATTTTTGAGAAATATTAGGCTAGTAAAATACTCAACCATATAAATCATGTCACAAAACAAGCAATTATTGACCACTAGAAGCAAATATATCATTGCCATACTGGCCATTTTCATGGTTACTTCTTTTGTTTATTTTTCGCCATTACTCGAAGGAAAACGCATATTAGGCAGCGATGTTGCCCAACACAAAGGGATGTCGCAAGAAATTCAGGAACACCGTGAAGCCACAGGTGAGGAAGCCTTATGGACCAATAGTATGTTTGGCGGTATGCCAGCTTACCTTATCTCGGTGAGATACACCGGCAATATTCTGGCAAAAATTCAACAGGTGTATTATAAAATTCCGCGTCCGGCCAGCTACTTAATGCTGTATTTCGGGCTTTTCTTTTTGCTTTTATTATTGCTCAAAATCAACCCGTGGATTGCTTTTGCCGGATCCCTGGCTTATGGTTTTAACCTCGCCTTTTTTGTGTGGATCGACACCGGGCATATGTCAAAAGCCAATGCTATTACTTACATTGCCATGATCGTTGCCGGCATTTTACTTGCCTACCGTCGAAAACCCCTTGCCGGAAGTGCTGTTGCCGGGGTTGGACTAGCATTCATGCTAAAAGCCAACCACCCTCAAATGACCTATTATGCCGGCATTATGGTAGTAATTATCGGTCTTACTTATCTCGTTGATGCCATCAGGAAAAAAACACTTCCTGCTTTTTTTAAAACATCTGTAATGCTTTTACTCGCAGCAATACTGGCTATTGGCTCAAATTTTGGAAGGCTTTACACGGTTTATGAATACGGGAAATACTCCATGCGTGGCGAATCGGAGCTTACCCCCGATGATGAACAAACATCGGGCCTAGATAAGAGTTATATCCTGGATTACAGTTACGACCTTGGTGAAGCAATGACAGCTTTTATCCCCCGTTTTAAAGGTGGTGGCATGACAGAACCGTTGGGCGAAGACAGCAACTTTTACCAGGAAATAAAAAAGGTTGCCAATGCGCGACAAGCTGAACAAATGGCGCAAAATGCCCCGCTATACTGGGGCAGCCAGCCCATTTCGGGGGCTCCGTTTTATTTCGGGGCCGTGCTATGCTTTTTATTTGTTTTTGGCCTTTTTATTACGAAAGGCAAGGACAAATGGTGGATTGTAGCTACCGTAGTGGTAGCTTTCCTCCTGTCATTGGGTAAATACCTTCCGTCCCTCGCTCATTTTATGGTGGATTATTTTCCTGCTTATAACAAATTCCGCGATGTAAAAAATATTATCGTAATTCAACAATTTGCCATGGCTTTGCTCGGGGTACTTGCTGTACGGCAGGTTTATTTGCGAAAAATATCCGACAAAAAGTTCTTTAAAGGACTAAAATGGTCGTTTGGAATTGCCGGTGGTTTTGCCCTGCTGTTTGCTGTCATTCCAGGTCTGGCAGGCGATTTTGTTGGTGCTTCGGATGCCCGTTATGCTCAAATGGGTTGGCCACAAAACCTTATCGACGCACTGCAGTCCGACCGCAAGGAAGTACTCCGCACCGATGCTTTTCGCACATTTATTTTTGTTGCCCTGGCTGCTGCCGGACTATGGGCTTACTGGAAAAAGAAGCTTAAAGCCCAATATGCACTTGCTTTGTGGGTAGTCCTGATTTTTGCCGATATGTGGCCCATGAACAAAAAATACCTGAACAACGATGATTTTGTTTCACAGCGTAAACTTGAGCAACCTTTTACAGCATCGGCAGCCGATAAAGAAATTCTGAAAGACAACAGCCTTGATTATCGGGTCCTCAATTTAACCGTTAACCCATTTAGCGACGCCTCTACTTCATATTTTCATAAATCAATTGGCGGTTATCATGGTGCCAAACTACAACGTTACCAAGAAATGATCGAGCATCACATCAGCCCCGAAATTCAGCGAATTTCGCAACGCTTTCAGGCGGTTAAAACGCAAGCCGATGCCGATCAGGTTTTTCTCAACCTCAATGCCATTAACATGCTCAACACGAAATACCTGATTGTTGACAAAAACTCGGCACCGGTTCAAAACCCACAGGCAATGGGTAATGCCTGGTTTGTGAAAAATCTGGAAACTGTTGATAATGCCGATGAAGAAATTGATAAAATTGATGAAATCAATATTGAAAATACAGCCGTCGTAGACAAACGCTTTTTCGATTTGCTGCCTAAGCAGTTGTCACCATTTGATCTTTCATCATCAATCGACCTGATATCGTATGAACCCAACAAACTGGTTTACCGCTCTGAAACAAATGTAGACCAAGTGGCTGTTTTTTCGGAAATATATTACCCAAAAGGGTGGGTTGCAACAATCAACGGAGAAGAGCATCCACACTTCAGGGCAAACTATGTGTTAAGGGCCATGCAAATCCCGGCAGGGGAACATGAAATTGTTTTCGAATTTAAGCCCAAATCGTATTACCTCGGAAACAAAATATCACTGGCATCATCCATTATTTTGCTGCTAATTGTTGCGGGTATTATTATTGTTGAAGTTAAACAAAACAGAAAGCACAAAAATAATGAAGCGTAAAGGCCCGAAACCAGTTAAACGAAAGCTGTTAAACTCGTACTTTGTATCGACGTTAAGCATAACACTCCTGCTTTTTTTAACAGGATTACTGGGATATATGGTCTTTAATGCAAAATATATTAACGATTATGTACGGGAAAATATTGGCTTTTCATTGGTGCTGGATGAAAATGTGCGTGATGTTGACCTGTTGAAATTGCAAAAATTATTGGCTGCCCGTCCTGAAGTTAAATCAGCTACTTACGTTGACGCTGAAACAGCCGCCCAGCAATTGGAACAAGAATTGGGAGAAGATTTTATCGGGTTTCTCGGCTACAACCCCCTACACGCTTCAATTGACATTAAATTATATGCACCATACACCCAAAATGACAGTTTGGTGAACCTCGAACAAAAGTTCATGGAATATACAAATGTTGAAGAAGTTTATTACCAACGAAACCTAGTTCATCTTATAAATGAGAACACCAATAAAATAGGTTTTATTCTCCTGGCGCTTGGCGTTATCATGCTTTTAATATTCATAGCCCTTATTAACAATACCATACGATTATCAATATATTCAAAAAGGTTTTTAATAAATACCATGCAACTGGTTGGGGCAACACGAAGTTTTATACGAAAACCATTTGTGTCGAAATCAGTAATACAAGGATTGACAGGCGCTTTGCTTGCAAATGTTGCTTTATTTGGGGTATTTTCATCGTTTAATGCCAACTTTAGCGAAATGGTTTCGTATGCAACAACAGAAGTGATGATTCCTGTTTTTGGACTGGTTTTTATACTCGGAGCATTAATTTCGTGGCTTTCAACACGCTTTGCCGTAAACAAATTTCTTCGTTTACGCTATGATGAATTATTTAATTAATTAATTTTACGCCTCAAATACATTTATTATGGTAAAACAAAATACAAATACAAAAGAAGATACTTTCGCCCTTGGCCGCGAAAATTACAAGCTCATTATAATTGGACTTGTTGCAATTGTTGTTGGTTTTCTATTAATGATAGGCGGTGCCAGTGGAGATCCCGAGGTTTTTAACCCCGAAGTTTTCAGCTTCAGGCGAATTACTCTCGCTCCGTTAGTTTCGCTGGCCGGATTTCTTTTCATTATCTATGCCATCATGAAGAAACCTAAATCGAGCAACGAGCAATAAGCAATGAGTATATTTGAAGCTATTATTCTCGGTTTAATTCAGGGCTTAACCGAATTTTTACCGGTAAGTTCCAGTGGCCACCTTGAAATTGGCCACATTCTTTTTGGTGTTGCCGAAGGCGATAACCTCATATTTGATATTCTGGTTCATGGCGCAACTGTTTTAAGCACCCTTGTTATATTCCGAAAGGAAATATTTGAGCTTTTTGCAGGGCTCTTCAAGTTTAAATGGAATGAACAAACCATTTACATTTCCAAACTCCTGATATCAGCAATCCCGGTAGCCATTGCCGGCATTTTTTTCGAAGATCAAATTGAGGCATTATTCTCGGGCAATCTAATATTTATTGGCAGCATGTTATTGGTAACAGGCGGGTTACTCACGTTTGCCTATTTTTCAAAACAAAGAACCCGTAAAATATCGTTTATCGATGCATTGGTAATTGGCACCGCACAAGTGCTGGCCATCATCCCCGGTATTTCACGAAGCGGGGCTACCATTGCTACCGGAATGATAATTGGAAATAACAAAGCCAACCTGGCCAAGTTTTCATTCCTCATGGTCATCATTCCCATACTCGGCGCCAATTTCCTAAAAATTATATCAGGCGATATATCTGCCAATACCTCTATCGGAACAATTCCGCTTGTCGCAGGTTTTTTGGCTGCATTTGTTTCCGGACTTCTCGCCTGTCGCTGGATGGTAAACATTGTGCGAAAAGGTAAAATTATTTATTTCGCTGTTTATTGTGTAATTATCGGTGCAATTGCTATCTTTGCCGCCTGATTTTTTAACCCTTTGGCAAGGGACAAATTACTAGCAATAAGCACACCATGAAAAAAGATTTATCGAACTACGATTTTGTTTCAGGCGAAATTTTACTTTTTGACAAGCCCCTCGACTGGACTTCGTTCGATGTTGTGAATCGTGTACGATACAAGCTATGCCGTAAGCTTAACATCAAAAAATTAAAAGTAGGGCATGCAGGTACACTTGATCCTAAAGCAACAGGACTGGTAGTTTTATGCACAGGAAAATCGACTAAAAAAATCGAAGCAATTCAGTCAGAAGAAAAAGAATATATTGCAACAGTAAAACTCGGGGCAACAACCCCTTCGTCAGACTTAGAAACCGAAGAAGACCAAACATTCGACACCAGCCATTTAACACTGGATATTATAAAAGAAACACTCAATAAATTTATAGGCGAAACACAACAAATACCGCCTGTTTTTTCAGCCATAAAAGTGAACGGTAAACGAGCTTTTCATTATGCACGGAACGGTGAGGAACTTAAAATGAAAGCACGGACAGTTCAAATACATGAAATTGAAATCATACGTTTTGATAATCCTGAACTTGAAATCAAAATCAACTGCGGAAAAGGAACATACATTCGTTCACTGTCACGCGATATAGGCAAAAGCCTTAACAATGGTGCATACCTCATTGGATTGCGCCGCACACAAATTGGTGAAAATGATGTGAAAGACGCATGGTCAATCACAGAATTTGAAAATTATTTGGAAAATATGTAACCTTTTATATTTTTTAACGTAAAAGGGCACTCATATAAAACAAAATGACATACAAATACCTTTCTTTATTTGAAGGTACTATGTTCAATATTTTTACAATTCAATAACAATTAATATATGAAGCTATCGAAGTTTAAATTTGATTTACCCGAAGAATTAATTGCATTACACCCGGCTTATCACCGCGACGAAAGCCGATTGATGGTTGTAAACCGTGAAACCCGAAAAATTGAGCATCGCCAGTTTAAAGATTTAATTGAATATTTCGACGATGGCGACGTTTTCATTTTTAACGACACAAAGGTTTTTCCTGCACGCCTATATGGCAATAAAGAAAAAACAGGTGCTAAAATTGAAGTTTTTCTGCTCAGGGAACTTAACCGCGAGCAACGTCTTTGGGATGTACTGGTTGACCCTGCCCGTAAAATCCGTATCGGAAATAAACTTTACTTTGGCGAAGATGATTCATTAGTGGCTGAAGTTATTGACAATACAACTTCGCGCGGACGAACACTGCGATTCTTATTCGATGGCCCTTATGAAGAATTCAAAAAAACATTATATGGCCTCGGGGAAACACCGCTCCCAAAATTTATCAATCGTCCGGTTGAAGAAAATGACCGCGATCGATACCAAACAATTTTTGCAAAACACGAAGGTGCTGTAGCTGCTCCAACTGCCGGCCTCCATTTTAGTCGCGAACTTCTAAAGCGCCTCGAGATTCTTGGTACCGAGTTTGCTTATGTAACCCTTCATGTTGGGCTCGGTAATTTTCGGAGTGTTGATGTAGAAGACCTTACTAAGCACAAAATGGATTCGGAACAGATATGGATTAGCGAAGAAACCAGCAAACTTGTTAATAAGGCCAGGGAAAACCAGAAAAATGTTTGCGCTGTTGGTACAACCGTAATGCGTACCATCGAGAGTTCTGTTACAACCATGGGCGAATTAAAACCATTTGAGGGTTGGACCAATAAATTTATATTCCCGCCTTACGAATTTAGTGTTGCCAACCGGATGATATCTAATTTTCACCTGCCGCTTTCAACACTGTTGATGATGGTGTCAAGCTTTGCAGGTTACGACCTGCTGATGGAGGCTTACCAGGTTGCCATTAAAGAAAAATATCGCTTCGGAACTTATGGCGATGCCATGTTAATCATATAAAATTAAACAAACCGCAAAGGCACAAAGACGTAAAGAAACAATATTACATCTTAGCGTCTTTGCGCCTTCGCGGTTATATCTTTTTATATCAACCTTAACGACTTTTTGGCAACTACCTCCCCGTCAATTTTGGTGGTCATGGTCCAAACGCCCAGTTTATCTTCAAGGGGCTCCCATACACAATCACCCAGAAAAAACTCGTACTGGTTGCTGTTGATAAAAACCTGTCCGGTAAATGGAGGCCTTACCCTACCGTCTTCATCTTTAAAGGGCGGATGGTCAATCCTAAAATCGACACGCTTACCTTTGGCCTTCCTAATATGAAGCACATAGCCAAACTCAGTACCAATGTCTGCTTTTATTACATCAGTTATATCAAGCAATTTGGGTATTTCCCGGCTCTCCCTGTCCCACCGGTCATATTCACCATAGCTATATATTTCAACTTCAATTTTTCGTTTTGGCATTGTGCAAAAATAATCAAATTACAGCAAACGCAAGTGTAGCAATGCTTACTTTTGCACCTTCACTTTTAAGGACCGCCTGTGCACAGGCCTCTAGTGTGGAGCCTGTTGTAACAACATCATCAACCAAAAGGATATGTTTTCCTTCAAACATTGCAGAATCATTCTGTACAAACAAATCTCGTACATTCTCCCACCGTTCAAACCTGCCTTTACGTGTTTGTGTTGAGCTGTAATAGCGCCGTTTCAAATTCGTGAGTATTATTTCTTTTTGCAGGGGCACTTGCAACCCTTCAGCAATAGCTTCGCTCTGGTTATATCCCCGCTTACGCTTCTTACGCGGATGCAATGGTACCGGAACAATATAATCGATATCACCAAAATAGTTGACTTCACTGCAGTCAACGCCCAACATGCGTCCGAGCTCTACTCCAACACCGGGGTTTCCTTTGTATTTTAAATGATGTAAAAGTTTCTGGTATTTGCTTCCCTTTTGAAAAAGAAAAAACGACGTGGCCTTTTCAATTTTTACTCGCCCCCAGAATAGTTGCTCAATGGGGTTCTTCGAAGCCAGATGATAATATGTACGTGGCAAGCCAATATTACACCGTGTGCAGAAATGTTTCTCCTGTTTAACCAGTGAATTATTACAACAAATGCAAAGGTTCGGGTAAATTAACGATGAAAAATCTTCGAGATGCTCTTTAATACTTGAAATAATTTTGTTCATGCTTTAGTGCTTGAGGGTTATTCATTGCAAGTGTAAAATACTAAACATCAATTGTTTTTCAAAATATATTTCAATTAATCAACAATTTTACCATTTCTAAAACCGGTCTATTATCTCATGTCTTTCATCTAGCAATCTATCGTTGTTGTTTACTTTTATTTAACAATCAAAAACTTTCCTAACAATAGCATAAAGCATTTATAATTCAACTCTAATGATTGCTTAACACAG
>JAGYOI010000409.1 GCA_018399395.1 Prolixibacteraceae bacterium | reverse complement strand
AAAGTTGTGTGCCACTTCTTTCAAAATGTCGGCATGGCTGTATGCAATTGAACCACAAAACAATAGTTCATACTTGTCTGCATCGGGGTAGAGTGATATGTTTTTAATGAAGAACTTTTTAAACTGTTGTGCTACAATATTTTTACAATATTGATCTGCAATGTTTTCCTCGGCGAAAGGAGCAAAACCAGCCAGGAATCGGTTAGGCATAGGACTTTGATAAACCCTTTCCAATACTTGTTTGGCTGAAATGTTAAATGAATTTCCAAATTTTTTTGAAATGTGTTCGGGCATTTGCATGGTAAGATAATCGGTTACCAATTGCTTTCCAATTGAAACACCACCGCCATCGTCGCCAAGTATGTAGCCAAGTGATGGTCTTTGCTGAATAATTTGTGATCCATCCCATATACACGAATTTGAACCTGTGCCCAGCAAACCTATCAATCCTTTTTTATCTCCGGCCAGTGCCATGCAGGCAGCTTTTAGATCGGTATCAACATTAATGTTTTTGCAGTTAAAAATATGACTTATAGCCAGTTGTACTTTTTCAATGTTATTAACTGTTGAACAGCCGGCTCCGAAGTAATAAATGGCATCCAGCTTATATTGCCCGTTAACAACCGATACCGGCCGCATAATGGTTTCTATCTCGGGGATTGACAGTATGTACGGGTTTATGCCCGGGGTGTTATGTAAGTCTTCGATATTGTTTTGGTCAACTATGCACCATTGGGTTTTTGTCGATCCGCTTTCGGCAATTAGTATCATATATGTTGTTTTTGAGCTAATATATTTATTTGTATCTATTATTTTTGCATTTTGTAACAGGAATATGAAAAATTTTTCAAAATTGTTGGATCAGGCTGACTTTACCAAAGCCGAAATTGTTGAGTTACTGAATGCCGATGGCGAAAGTTGCTCAAAGTTGTTTGCTATGGCCGATGAAATAAAACGTGAGCATATTGGTTCAAAAGTATATTTCAGGGGGTTGGTAGAATTTTCCAATATTTGTTCAAAAGACTGCTACTATTGTGGCATTCGTAAGTCCAATACAAATGTGCACCGTTACAATTTGTCCGATAACGAAATTTTGGATGCAGCCCGCTTTGCTTACGAGAATAATTACGGTTCTTTAGTGCTCCAATCGGGTGAGATTGCAAATGAACATTTTGCAAACCGCGTAGAACAATTGTTAAAGCAAATAAAATCATTGAGCAACGGTGAGCTGGGAATAACCCTTTCAGTTGGGGAGCAATCATACGAGGTTTATAAGCGGTGGTTCAACGCGGGTGCCCACAGGTATTTATTGCGTATTGAAACATCTAACCAACAACTTTATAAGCGCTTGCATCCCGACGGTCATAGTTTTGAAAATCGCTTGAAGTGCCTGAAAAATTTGCAGGATATTGGTTATCAAACCGGCACAGGCGTAATGATCGGGCTGCCGTATCAAACGGTTGAGGATTTGGCCGATGATTTATTGTTTATGCAACGCTTCAATATCGATATGGTAGGGATGGGGCCGTATATAGAACATGAAGAAACCCCGCTTTACGTGCATAACGATGTATTATGGCCCATTGAAAAGCGGTTTTCAATGGCACTAAAAATGATTGCTGTTTTACGCATCATGATGAAGGATATTAACATTGCTTCGGCAACAGCACTACAGGCCATAGACCCGGTTGGGAGGGAGAAAGGCGTTAAGGCCGGTGCCAATGTAATTATGCCCAATATTACCCCCGGCATGTACCGTAACGATTACTCATTATACCAAAACAAACCCTGCACCGATGAAGAACCAGCTCAATGCCGTGGCTGCCTTGATGCGCGACTTGCCCTTGCCGACAGCGATATTGGTTATGGGGAATGGGGCGATTCGAAGCATTATTTTCGTAGGATGAATAAATAAATTCAGGTATAATGTGTGCCTTTTGAACGTTAACCCGATCTAATCATGGCTACATATCTCTGATATGTTAAACAATTGAATATAGACAACCCATCGAAGACAATAG
>JAGYOI010000408.1 GCA_018399395.1 Prolixibacteraceae bacterium | reverse complement strand
GTTTTCAGTTGCCTTAAAAGATCTTTTTTTGAAGTTAGAATTTCATCTTCAAAATCGGTGTACTGGAAAAGCTTTGAAGGGAACGTAATCAAGTGTTTGTCAAATTCTTCCTTATCGAACAATCCGCCATTCAGGAAAGGAACTTTCACCGTTTTCCCGTCCGGCATTATAAAATTGTCATTTGTCCTTTCTTTATTAAGTGTATCAAAGAAAAGTAGGGTTAACCAATTGCTGTAAAAGGTTTCGTTTCCGCCCGATTTGTTGAAGAGTTGTTTAATGAAATCACTAAGACCATCGGAATAATTTGTGTCACTTGCACCCAACCAGCCTTTTTTCTGAACGAAGTAAAGAAAAACAATGCGCCCGAGCAGTTTCTTTACAAAATCGCGGATAGGTTTGCAGGCTTTGTCCTTTTCCTGTTTTGTTGGATTATCCGGGAAAGAAATATTGAAAACAGATTTTCGGTAATTTGATTCCTGCAGGTAATCACAAAAGTTTTGGTAATGCAGGGTGTATTCATCAAAAAAGGCTTTGCTGAGTTTTTCAACTGAAAACGCATTTACAAGCGTTTGAAACGAAATATCTTTTTCAGTACTCAACACTTCAAACCGTTCGGCAGCGGTTTTGCAAGTTTCCGATGGACCTAATAAAAAGGTAAATCGTTTTGCATTGGTGGTTTTTTCTTTTACCCCTTTGTCGGTAAGCACACTGTCTTTAGCAACCAGGGTTAGCCTCCATACATTTTTATTTGACGGAGCAACAAAATTAATTAATGCAGCTTGTCCGGCAGTAAGCAGTTTGCGTACATATTGCTGTATGGCAACTTTGCTTTGTTCAATGCGAACTTTAGGTTGAAGAAGTACTTCGTAGCAGGTAATTTCGGTGCTGTCGTCTAATAGAATATTTCCGTAAACCCACACTTTATCAATAGCATCCGATTCCGATTTGTTTGGAGTAACCGCAGCCGGCACCAAAGAAAAATTTAACGTAAAACCCGAACCGAAAACGGGGCTTAACACTTCAAGTGAAAATAAAACCCTATCGTAAGGTTTATGCAATGCGTTTTGGATTTGAATTCTGTTAGCTGCCATATTATTTCAACCTTTTTATTTGAATATTTTCAAGTAATGATTTCATTTGAGTGATTGCCACCTGATTGAGTTGTTTGAGTCTAATTGGTTGAGGCAAGTCCTGATTTATAAGCACAGCATTTATGCTTTCAAGGTTGCTCAACACCACCAGTTGTTCAATGTTAGCCATATCCCGTATATTTCCTACGGTACCGGGGTTTTCGTTTCGCCATTGTAAAGCAGTTTTGCCAAAAAGGGCCATATTCAACATATCGGCTTCATTGGCATAAATAATATTTATTTCAAACTTTGACAGTTCTTTCGGGATGAGGTTTTCTTTAATTGCATCGGTGTGAATACGATAATTAATTTTTGCCAGCGTACGCTGAAGATTCCATTCGAGCTTCAGTCTATCGTTTTCATCTTCTTTAAGTCGTTGAAATTCTTTAATGAGATACAACTTGAAACCTGAACTTACCCAGGAAGCAAATTCAAATGCGATGTCTTTATGGGCAAATGTTCCTCCTTTGTTCCCTTGTTTTGAAATAATCCCTTTCGCATTGGTGGCTTCAATCCATTTTGTTGGTGAAAGTGTAAATGAGTTGCTTCCTGCTTCAAATAGAAAGGAGTCGAATTCGACCCCTTTGAAATCGGGATTATTCAACCTTTCCCACAAGCCAATAAATTCAATAGTAGTTCTGGAGCGCATCCAGTTTTTCACTACATCTTTAGGTTCTTCAGCATTCTTGTTTCGGGCTATATCTGTTAGTGAAATAAAATCTTCGTTTTCTAATTTGAATGTGGAGATTGATATTCCCTTTACTATTAGAATTTTATTCTTGATCATTAGAATTAATTTTAAAAGGTTATGATTTATTTACTTCTAATTAGTGTCAGCAAGAAAACTATCCCTTTTTCAGTCTTTGATAAGAAAGCGTCAAAGACAAGGCTT
>JAGYOI010000407.1 GCA_018399395.1 Prolixibacteraceae bacterium | reverse complement strand
AAAATCGGGCAATACCCGCTACCCCGCAAAATGATTAACAATCTTTTCGAAAACAACAAGAAAATAATAATTGCCGAAGAAGGCTACCCGGTTTACGAGGAACTTTTACGTGGCTATTTCGACAATGAAAAAATTGCCGGCCGCCTAGATGGAACGCTCCCACGCACGGGCGAGCTTAATCCCGACCACATGGCAAAAGCCCTTGGTGCCGACACCGGTCCCGGCAATATAATGCCCGAAGTTATTGCCAACCGGCCACCGGCATTATGTACAGGTTGCGGCCACCGCGATGTTTATGATGCTATAAATGCCATTTTAGACCCGAACGACAAACATGTATTTTCCGACATTGGATGTTATACACTTGGCGCTTTGCCACCGTTCAATGCCATTTCATCGTGTGTTGATATGGGAGCATCAGTAACCATGGCCAAAGGTGCTGCCGATGCAGGGCTACGTCCTTCAGTGTCTGTTATTGGCGATTCAACTTTCACACATTCAGGAATTACAGGATTATTGGATGCCGTTAATGACAAAACACCAATGACCCTGATAATATCGGATAATGACACCACGGCCATGACCGGCGGACAAGACTCGGCCGGAACAGGCAAAATGGAACAAATTTGTCTGGGCATTGGTGTAGAGAAAGAACACATACGCACCATTGTCCCTATTAAGAAAAACCTTGACGAGAATATTAAGATAATGAAGGAGGAGTTTGATTACGAAGGTGTTTCGGTAATTATTGCCAACCGCGAGTGTATCCAAACGGCTATCCGTCATAAAAAGATGAAAAAGTAAAACTAGACTCCGCCTTCGGCGGAATATAGCCCACAAAGACACAAAGAAGAACACTAAGAATATTTTAATTTTCTTCGCGACTTTGCGTCTTTGCGGTTTTTTTAAAATTGTATCATTTAAAAACAACTATTGTGGAATCAATTAACAAGAACATCATATTAGCCGGTGTAGGCGGACAGGGAATTTTAAGTATTGCAGCCATTATCGACTGGGCAGCCCTTGAAATGGGTTTAAACATTAAACAAGCCGAAGTACACGGTATGAGCCAGCGTGGAGGTGCAGTGCAATCGCACCTGCGTATTTCAAGCGATGAAATATTCTCCGACCTTATCCCACTTAAAGGTGCAGACCTAATTTTATCGGTTGAACCGATGGAATCGCTCCGGTATGTCCCGTTTTTATCAGACACAGGAAGAATTGTAACCTCAACCGATGCTTTCGAAAACATTACAAATTATCCTGAATACGAATCAATTATTAGCGAGATAAAAAACACCAACCGTCCGATTTTTGTCGATGCCAAAGCCATTGCCAAAGAAATATGCAACAACAAAGCGGTAAATATTATTATGCTGGGGGCAGCAACGGCATATATCGGCATTGAACCGGCACTATTGGAAGAAGGCATAAAAACGCTTTTCGCCCGAAAAGGGGAAGAGGTTGTCAACTCGAACATTGCAGCCTTTAGAAGGGGGATGGAAACCGGGGCCAAACAACACTAACATCAAACCAAAAACCATAACCATGTTTACCTTACAACAAAAAATTGCAACTTTACTTTTAATTTCATTGTTCACAGTCCCTACCCTTAAAGCACAAGAAGACCAGAAACCCAAAATTGACATCTACGGATTTTTACGCAACGAGTTTTACTACGATACTTACAAAGGGGTAGATGCAGCTATGGATCAATTCTATCTTGTCCCACTATACATTGGAAAAGATGCCAACGGCGAGCATTTTAACGAACAAGGCTCAGCTCATTTAACAGCCATTGCAACGCGGGTTGGGGCCAACATTACCGGACCTGAAATTCTTGGGGCTACCCCCATGGGCAATATCGAAGTTGATTTTGCCGGTGTAACCACGGCTGACCCGGTTCTGATAAGAATTCGAAAAGCCTATCTAAAACTAAACTGGGAAAAATCGGCCTTACTTGTCGGACAAACATGGCACCCGTTTTGGGGCGGGGCCTGCTTTCCTTCGGTTGCCGGACTAAATACCGGGGC
>JAGYOI010000406.1 GCA_018399395.1 Prolixibacteraceae bacterium | reverse complement strand
GTGGAACACCCCGATCAGTCGGAGACCGGCCCGGGAGAAAAACGGGTAATACTCAGTTTCAGGGCAACCGGAGAAGGGCATATTTCGTCTATTGTTTTCCGCACCGGTGTGCTGGATAAAAACAACAACCTCCCCCTTGAACCGGTGGGTCATATGCTTGAAGAAGCTCAGCATATTCGCAGGCATATTTACGATAAAGCATCGTTTCAAAGCAAGCTCAATGAAATGAAAAATATTCATACCCTTATTTCATCCGGCTTTATTCTTGACAAGTTAAACGATACATTTACCTACGGTGAACTCAGGGATTGTATTAAAGAAGCACGGAAGACATTTCATCTGGACTCCGATAAAGAAATTCTTTTCAATCAAATCATTTGGTTGGCCTCCTCTCATTATGAACTTGATTTTTCGCTGGATACCAACATTTCCGAAAGGGTTATATTCCCGGTTTCGAAAAACGAAAAGAACGGAATTGAAGATGCCCGTTTTGTGAAATTTACCGAAGATAACGGCGAAACCATCTATTACGCCACCTACACTGCTTACGATGGCACCACCATATTACCAAAAATGCTTGACACCCGGGATTTTTATCATTTTAAAGTATTGCCCCTTCATGGCGAAATTGCCCAAAACAAGGGGATGGCGCTTTTCCCCCGGAAAGTGAACGGAAAATATGCGATGCTATGCCGGTTAGATGGCTTTAACAACTACATCTCTTATTCAGACAATATCAACATCTGGCGCGAAGCTAAATTGTTGCAAAGGCCTAAGTTTCCCTGGGAATTTATCCAAATTGGGAATGGAGGTTCGCCTATAGAAACACCGGAAGGCTGGCTGGTGATAACACATGGAGTTGGCCCTATGCGCGAATATACGTTGGGAGCTTCCCTGTTCGACCTTGAAAACCCGGAGAAAGAAACCGGGAGGTTAAAATCACCCCTGCTGGTTCCCAATGCCGAAGAGCGGGAGGGATATGTCCCCAATGTGGTTTATTCCTGCGGGTCGATGATCCATAACGATGAGCTGGTTATACCTTATGCCATGTCTGATTATGCATCCACTTATGCCACGGTTAATCTACGGGAGCTTTTGAATGCGTTGAAAAACGCTGAATAATCTCAGATTATGTTTTGAATTTAACTCTTACAGGAGGTTAGTCATCGGATGGCTTGTGGATTTTTGGTTACAATGCCCACGTAATCCCATTTTAACTACAAAATCACGCATGAAAATTATGGGTACAATGCCGAACTTGTCCCGGTGGAATCGGGATAGATGTTTAATAGTCAGCAATGAACGCAGTAACCCCGATTCCCCATGGGAAGTAAAATTAAACACGAATCGGCATAAAAAGTGTGAATGATGTAACTTTTATGCAGAATTGTGTAATGCTTTCCTGTACGAATAGGCAGACCTTTGACCTTTGGAAATTTGTTCACAAAATAAAAAGGTAAAAAATGAAAAAGACTTTAGGAATTGTGCTTGTCGCAATTGGAATAATTATGGTTATATATACCGGTTTTAATTATGTAACCAGGGAAAAGGTGGTTGATCTGGGCCCGATTGAAATAAACGCGCAAAAAAATCACACAGTTAAATGGCCTCCAATAGTGGGGTTGGTACTTATTGTTGGTGGAATAACTGTTCTTGTTCTTGACAAAAAAGCTGGAAAAACGAAACAGAATAAATAACCTGTATTATTCATATAATAAAACTCTCGCTAAGCCACGTCCTGATAATTATACCCCCTGTTTCTGAAAAAAATTCTGTGCCCTCAAAAACCTGAAATGTGTGAATGATGTAATTCTTATTCAGAATTGTGTAATACTCACCCATAAGAAAGTTCGCAACTTTGTACCCTATAGTCAAATTTTTGTATAAAAAAGAATAAAAATGAAAAAATTAAAAATTTTAGCAATTATTGCCATTGCTTCGGTGGTCTTTTTTAACGGTTGTGAAAAAGACGATTATGAAGCTACGGAATTTTTATGCCCGGTGGTGGTATCAACAATTCCTGTTGACAAAGCTATT
>JAGYOI010000405.1 GCA_018399395.1 Prolixibacteraceae bacterium | reverse complement strand
GCGGATCAACTCCTTGTTCAAATCGATTGACAAATCGAGAAAATCCTGCGCGGGCGATGGGAAACCGGCCCTTATCCCGCCATCGGCAACCGGAAGTTCCAGCAGCGTATCAACAGCCACCGGATGAATATCCAAAACAACCCTTTCCTTCAACATCATCATTACTATATTTCGTACTAATATTTTTAGTATCTTTGAGGCAAAGATATCAAATAATTTAACGAAATGAACGAAAAAACCCAACAAAAACTAAATATTTTAGCCGATTCGGCAAAATATGATGTATCGTGCTCATCGAGCGGCAACAGCCGGGCAAATACAGGCAAGGGGATCGGGAACGCCGTAAACTGCGGCATTTGCCATAGCTTTACAGCCGATGGCCGTTGCATCAGCTTGCTTAAAGTGCTCATGACCAACCACTGCATTTACGATTGTGCATATTGCATAAACCGCCGCAGCAACGACCACCAGCGGGCAACCCTCACACCACAGGAGCTGGTTGACATTACCATTGGTTTTTACCGGCGAAATTACATTGAAGGCCTGTTCCTGAGCTCGGGGGTAATTAAAAACCCCGACTACACGATGGAGCGCATGATGCTGGTGGCCAAAAAACTGCGCACCGAAGAACGCTACAACGGCTACATCCACCTGAAGGCCATACCGGGTGCCAGCGAGGAACTGATACACGAGGCCGGACTTTACGCCGACCGCATGAGCGTGAACATTGAAATCCCATCGAACCCGGAACTAAAACGCTTAGCACCAGAAAAAAACCACCAGTCGGTTTTACAACCCATGGGCTTAATAAAAACCGGCATACTCGAAAGCAAAGAAGAACGCCGGAAATACCGCAAAGCACCATCGTTTGTTCCGGCCGGACAAAGCACCCAACTTATTGTGGGGGCAACACCCGAAAGCGACCAGCAAATACTATCGCTGGCCACCAGCCTGTACAACCAGCAAAAGCTAAAACGCGTATATTACTCGGGCTACCTGCCGGTAAATGGTTACGACAGCCGCCTGCCCGCTATAAAAACGCCGCCCCTTGTGCGCGAAAACCGCCTGTACCAAAGCGACTGGCTCATGCGTTTTTACCGTTTTCAGGCAAATGAAATCGTATCGGACGAGCACCCGTTCCTCGACCTCGATGTTGACCCAAAACTGGCGTACGCCCTGCGCAATTACCACTTGTACCCGGTTGATGTCAACAAAGCCGATTACGAAATGATATTACGCGTGCCCGGCATCGGGGTGCAATCGGCACAGCGCATTATACAGGCCCGGCGTTTCAGGAAACTGACCAGCAGCCACCTGAAAAAAATTGGCGTGGTAATGAAACGCGCCCGGTATTTCATCACCAATAATGAACTGCCACCGGCCATATTCGATATCACCCCCGAGAAACTAAAACGGCAGCTTTTACTGGCCGACCACATGAAACGGACGAAAATTGAAGATACACAGCTAACGTTATTTGACTTACACAACACCCCTCAAGCGCTAATGCAGACCAACCGTGAAAAATTTTTGACACACTGAATGAGAAGTTGTGATGATATTGTTATACGATGGTAGTTTTGAGGGGTTCCTGAGCGTGGTTTTTGAGTGTTACGCGCACAAAATTGAACCTGAGGATATTTGCGCTGAGGATTTGTTCCAGGGGACAATGTTTAGCGAAAAGGTTACGGTGCCAACCCACAAGCAACATGCCCACCGGGTATGGAAAGGATGGCAGCGGAAGTTGAGCCGCGAACTGAACCAACTGCCGTTTCTGGCGTTCTTGTCGGGCGAAAAGGGGATTGAAATGCAGTTGTTGCACTTCGCGCGGCTGTCGTTTGCATCGCCCATTACAGTTGAAGGAAATTACGGCGACGAACAGGTGCTGGCTATCCGCAAGGCATCGCGGCGGGTTACGCAGGAAGCAATGCGGATGATTGAATTTGTGCGCTTTCAACTAACCAAAGACGGGATTTATTTCTCAGGCATCAAGCCCCGGTACGATGTGCTGCCCATGACGCTGAAGCACTTTAAAGGTCGCTTTGCCGA
>JAGYOI010000404.1 GCA_018399395.1 Prolixibacteraceae bacterium | reverse complement strand
ATATGGATCAAACTCTCTTTTACTGGATTCTTGGCGTTGCCGGCGCAATTATCGCTTTATTAATTGGTGTTATCGGCTTTTTTTTACAGCAAAATTATAGCACCAACAAAGAGGCAAAATGCACAATGGATAAGCTAAACACAACATTGCGGGTGCTTATTCAGAAAATGAAATCGTACGACGAAAAAAACGACATTACAACCCTTCGCTTAAACGACCACGCAAAGCGCCTCGATACGCACGATGTTAAAATTGCAACTATTGAAGAAAGGATAAAAAAATGAAACGGTACAGCGAATTAATCACACTGCCCATCGCCCTTATAATGATGTTTACATTCAATTTTATTGGCCGAAAATTGGGCTGGCACTTATACGGTGCCGAGGTTTTACAGCAATTGTTTATCGGGCTGGTTGAGTTCCTTGTAATTATTGCCATTGCCCGCTTCTTATTTCAACAAACATTCCCTCGATTGTATCATTACATCGATGCCGATTTTGATAAAAACAACCTATGGAACATCTTGTCCGACAAAGAAAAAGTATTTGCAGGCTTATCGCTTATGGCATTATATGCCTTTACGTATGCCTATCTGGTTGCGAACTTGTAACTACGCAAACACCTAAAACGGCATTACCTGCCGATAGTGTGATTATCGAAACGCAGTATTTGCCGAATTATCGCGATACGCTGCAATCGGTTTATTTATCGCAGGTTGGCGTACGCGAAACAACCGGAAACAACGATGGGACAGAGGTTGAAGCATATTTAAAAAGCACAGGACTCGGAAAAGGATATGCTTGGTGTGCTTCGTTTGTAACCTGGTGTCATATCGAATCCGATATCGAAGCTGTTAAAAGTGCATGGAGTCCGGCATGGTTTGCCGACACATCAAAAATAGTTTACCGAAAAAGTTGGATAAACACAAACTACACATCGCAACCAGGGCAGGTTTTTGGGCTATATTTTAACAGCAAAAAGCGAGTTGCCCATGTAGGATTTATCTATTACGAAGACAGCGATAACTATTACACAATCGAAGGAAACACCAACACAGCAGGGAGCAGGGAAGGAGATGGTGTTTATAAAAAAATACGACCTAAAAAAAGCATTTATATAATTAGTGATTACGTAACACCTTAAAAAACATTGCAATGAAAAAATTTCTTAAAAAAATTTGGGACGGGATTAAGAATCTCTGGAACAAAGTAGTTGACAAAACCCGCGACATGGTACCCGTTGCCATTAACGTAGTTGAAGCCATTAAGGCAATTATCGACACTCCGGTTGATGATGTGCTTGCTGAAATTGTAAAACTTGCTATACCCGGCACAGCCAACGATATTCTCGTCGATAAAATTAAAAGAACTATTGAGAATTGGGTTCCGCGCATCCTCACACAACTTGTAATTATCGATGGCATTGCTAATATCGACAATCCAAACGACCAATTACAGGAAATACTAAAGCGCTTAAAGCTGGCCGACAATGAAACAAAGAACATTGTTTACCACGGCCTTGCATCGTTAATACTCGAAAAACTGTCGGACGAAGAGCTCAGTTGGAGCGATGCAGCCGCAATAAGCGAATACTATTACCAAAACTTTGTAAAGCCACAAAAGGCATTGCGATAAAAAAAAAGGGCACGAGATGCCCCTTGGTTTTTTCATATATTTTGGTTTAAGTTTAGTTAGATTTGATTGTAAACCCCGTCACTGTGTGGCGGGGTTTTTTCATAGCAAAAGTTTTGCTTCAAAATCCTTCATGCTTTCGTTAATTTCCTCGTCGGTAATGTGCACATAAACCATTGTTTGTTCAATGCGGCTGTGTCCTAACAGGTATTTCAGCCCTGCCACATCGCGGGTCATGCGGTAGTACATGGTTGCAAACGTATGTCGGCCAACATGGTTGGTAATGTGTTTGGCCACCTTGGCCGTGGCGGCAATCTCCTTTAGCTTATTGTTCATGCGCTGCTCGCTTATGCAGTTAAACACCTTACCGGTCCCGGTCCCTTCATCGGCAATAAGCTGCAAGGCATATTTATTCAAGGGCAA
>JAGYOI010000403.1 GCA_018399395.1 Prolixibacteraceae bacterium | reverse complement strand
TTCTTCCGATACAGTACCCCTTTCCATTCCCCGAACACCGCTTGCAATATACAAGGCTGCTCCCAAAGCTCCTGCCCTGTATTGTTCCTGTGGAACATGGTCAAGAAACTGCATCGCATCGATATGGGCTCCAAGCCCTCCCGGGGGTGTTATAACCGGAACACCTAATTTCACTAATTCCTCAACCATGTATTTAATAAAAATGGGGCCCTGGTTAATCATTTCTTCATCCATTGTCTCTTCCAATCCAACGGTCATTGCTTCCATTTCGCGTGTCGACATTCCACCGTACGTTGAAAAACCTTCATAAAGGGGTAGCATTTCCAACAACCTTTTAAATGTTTGTTCATCGTTTAAAATAATACCACCACCTCTAACATGGCCCAATTTACGCGCCGAGAAATAAATAATGTCAGCAGATTCAGACATGATTTTTGTTATATCCCGGGTTGAATGGCTTTTATATTTATCGTCACGTGTTTTGATAAAATGCAGGTTATCGGCCCATAAACTGGCATCAACAACGAAAGGAATATTGTATTCCCGGGCCATTTTGCTGGTCTCTAAGTAGTTGTCTAAGGCAACAGGCTGGCCTCCAATCAGATTGGTTCCCGCCTCAATCCGGATAAAGGCAATTTTGTCAGGCCCCCTCTCTTCTATTAGTGCTTTAAGGGCTTCCAGGTTTATATTTCCTTTGAAAGGATCGTTGCTCACTGGGTTAAGTGCTTCATCCTTGAACAGTTCCAACACCTCGCCTCCATTCACCATAATATGGGCCTTGGTGGTTGTAAAGTGATAATTCATTGGAACACAAGTCCCTTCCTTTACAAAGAACATAGAAAGAAGATTCTCGCAGGCACGTCCCTGATGTACGGGCAGAAAATATTCTTTCCCGAAAATTTCGGTTAACTTATCTTTCAACCTGGTAAATGTAGCAGATCCTGCATAGCTGTCGTCAACAACAAGCATAGAAGCAGTTTGTCGGTCGCTCATCGCGTTTACACCACTATCGGTAAGCATGTCAAGATAAATATCTTTATTGTATAGCAAAAACGTATTGTTTCCTGCTTCTTCTATCGCTGTTTTTCTTCTTTCAATAGGAACAAGGTCCAAACGTTGAACCATCCTAACTTTGTGCATTTCTAAAGGAATCTCTTCTCCCAAATGATACTTGATATTAGCCATTTTTTTGATTTTTCAGTTTATTATAATTTATCGATATTCGTTCGATTGGTTTATTATATTACAAGCTTTCTGTTCCAGGTAAACCCACCAGAATGTGTTAGATTGTAATGATAATCAAAAAAATTTACTAAAATTATAACCAAAAGCATGTTTTAAAAATTAAACTGAAAGCTTTCAGTTGTAATATTTTTTCTTATAAATTCACGGAAAATGGCTGAAAAAAACGTATATGGACATGATGATTTACCCTGTTGGTCTAAAAGAATCAGGTTTTTGATTTGTTCCATACAAAAGAGAACGGGGGTTAGCTTTTGTGTGTTGAGTGCTTAAAATTCGTCAAAATATACTTTAATAGCGGTGCTATTATCCACAATTTTGATTTAGTCTAATTGGACATTTGTTGCATTCGGGCCTTTTTCGCCTTGCTCTACATCAAAGCTTACTTTATCTCCGTCTTTAATCCTGTCGATTAAATCGTTCTTATGTACAAATACATCTTTGCTACCATCATCAGGAGTTATGAACCCGAAACCTTTAGCGTTATTAAAAAATTTTACTGTTCCTCTAGTCATCGTTATATAATTTAAATAATAATATATATCAAAGGTATAAATATTTTCATATAAAGAGTGTCCGTGAATAGATTTTTATTTAAGTCGCCTTTGTTTGATAAAAAGTAATATTAGTCAAGGTTTCACTTCAAGTGAAGCCTTGACCGGGGTTAATATAACGGGGCAATAGTTTATATTTCTGCATTAGTTTTGCATGGCAGGGTGAAATAAAAAGTGGAGCCTTCTGCTTTGGCGGCAGGCAGGTTGTCTCCCGTTTTTTCATCAGGATCGCTTTCAACCCATATTTTGCCTCCAAGCATCTCGACATACG
>JAGYOI010000402.1 GCA_018399395.1 Prolixibacteraceae bacterium | reverse complement strand
ACAACAGCGTCGTCGGGATCAACAAAAAAGCCAATGGAAAGAATTTTTACACCATGTTTTTCAATGGGGATAATCATATCGCGGCCGTCAATTTTTTCGGCAGTAGGGCGTGCATCTTTTTCACCAAACATAATGGGCACCGATGGGCCGAAAATGTCGGCATCGATGAGCCCGACACTTGCCCCGGTTTGAGCCACGGCAATGGCCAGGTTTGAGGCAACGGTAGATTTACCTACGCCACCTTTGCCCGAAGCAACGGCTATAATGTTCTTCACGCCCGGCAAAATGGGGCGTTCCATATCGTGTAACGATCGGGTTGAAATATTACCGGCAATGTCAACATCGCGACCCAGGTGTTTCCAGATGGCCTGTACGCAAAGTGATTTTACCACCGGGATGTTCGGGTCGTTCGAGCGTTGAAAAACCAGGGTGAAACTTACTTTCTTCCCGTCGATGCGGATTTCCTGGACCATGTCAAGATCGACAATGTTTTCATCCGAGCCGGGCATTTTAACCTGCCTCAGGGCTTCGTTTATATCCTTGGGTTGTAGTGCCATAATTTTTAATTTTTGAATTTCAGGCAACAAAAGTACAAAATCATTTTAAAATAAGATAAAATTATCTGAAATGATTGGCCGGTTGTTTTAAATAGCAGTACTTTTTAAAAATTGTGCTGTAATACCTTCTTTAGTTTAAGTTTAGTACAAAAAACCAAAGAGCCACAGTGGTATTGTGTTCGCATACCCCGTTTCAATATTGTCCTTTACGATATAGCTGTTTTGAATTCCTGCGATTTGTCTGGCTGTTTTTGATGCGCCCCCTACTTCAAAGGTGTATTTACCATTTACAAGAAAATCACCTTTACCGGGTAAGGTTGTGTTGTGTTTATTTTTTAATTGATTAATAAAGAATGTTTCACGGATATTACCACTTTTGGGTTCATCGTTTATTGATAATGCCCACATTAATGATGGATTATTCAAATATATTTTTTGAGGTTTTGTCAAATATCCGGTAGGGGTAGCGTCTTGTTTTAATGTAATTAAAAGGTCTGCGCGTTCAAGCAGGCTAATCATTCGCAATAAAATATCCCGTGCAACGCCCGTTTTACGGCTAATTTCTGAAATGTTTGGCTTAAATGGTACGCTTTCAGCAATTAAGGCCAGTATCTTTTGCATAGAGATTACACTGTGATATGTAAAATACTCTAACGATTGCAAATCGGATTCAATAATAACGTTGACTGTAGTTGTAAGTTTGTTGTGAAACATTTTAGGATTATCGAAATAAAACGGATATGCTCCATATTTTAGATATTCTTTAAAAAGGGGCAAGGGGCGAAAATTCCTGATGATCTCTCTTGTTATTTCCTTGTGGTTTTTCAAAAGTTCATTTAGGGAGTATGGGTTATATTCTTTTCCAGTTTTAAACTGTAGGAACTCGCGAAACGAAAGGTTGTGTAAATTATAAATTGCAGCCCTGCGACTTAAATCTGCAGGCGCATTGTGTAGTTGCAATGCAGATGAACCTGAAAAAACCACATTTAAGGCAGGAAAGTCATCGTGAATGCTTTTTATCTCTAATGCCCAGTTGGGATATTTATGAACTTCATCAAGGAAAAGATGACTTCCACCGTTTTTATAAAATTGGTCGGCTAAATGGTAAAGCGATTTCCCCCATAAAGTTAATCTGTCAAGTGGCACGTATAGTGCCTCATCGTTTGTGTAGTTTAGTTTAATAAATTGCAGCATTAGGGTTGTTTTACCGGTTCCCCTTGCTCCAAGAATACCAATTAATCGCTGTTGCCAGTCAATTTCAAGAAAAAGATATCGTTTGATATCAATTGAGATTGTATCAACCAGTCGTTCAGATATTTCATAAATTTTTTCCATATTACATTAAAACATACAACAAATATACGAATTGTTGTATGCCCACAACAATAACATTCAATAAATGTTGTGCGAAAACTACAAGTAATGATTAAAAGTGTTGTGTAAGAACTACAAAACACACATTTAAACAGTTTCTTAATCCACCCAATTCAATCTGCGTAATGACACACATCTTC
>JAGYOI010000401.1 GCA_018399395.1 Prolixibacteraceae bacterium | reverse complement strand
CCTTCGATGTTCATCGGAATCATGTGGTGATGTCTTTCAGGTAATGATTTTTCAAGGCCTCTTTTTACATTTTCAATCTGAACAATCGGTTTTGCTTTCAGAAAGGCACCCAAAACAATCATATTGAATATTTTTGGCTGTCCTTTTTCGGCTGCCAGCCTGGTTGCATCAATTTTGTATATGTTGATATCGGTACGCGACGGTTCTTTCACGATGCCGTTTGGGTCGAAAATAAGTGTTCCGCCGGGTTTTACGGTTTCCTCAAATTTATCGAGCGATTGCTGGTTGAGGATAATGGCCGTGTCAAACGTATTAAGCACCGGCGACGAGATGCGTTCGTCGCTCAGGATAACCGATACGTTGGCTGTTCCACCACGCATTTCGGGCCCGTACGACGGGAACCATGAAACTTCCTGGTTTTGCATAATGCCTGAGTATGCCAGTATTTTTCCCATCGACAATACGCCTTGTCCGCCAAAACCTGCTATAATGATTTCTTCTTTCATGATGTTTACTTTTTTAGTTTTTGAACAAGATATTCATCGGCTGTATCGCGCTCACTGTCTTTGAGTACACCCAGCGGGTAGAAGGGAAACATGTTTTCTTCCATCCACTTGTTTGATTGTTCAGGAGTTTGCTTCCATCCTGAGCTACAGGTTGAAACAACTTCAACAAACGAGGTTCCGATGTTTTTAGCCGAGTTTTCGAAAGCTTTACGAATAGCTTTCTTGCATTTACGTACGTTGCCGGGTGTGTGAACACTCTGGCGGGTTACATAAGCGGCACCTGGCAATTGAGCCAGCAATTCGGTAATCTTTAACGGGTAGCCGTTCAGGTCAATATCCCGCCCATCAGGGCTGGTTGATGTTGGTTGTCCCAGCATCGTGGTTGGAGCCATTTGTCCGCCGGTCATACCATAAATAGCATTGTTGATAAAAATAATCACAATGTTTTCGCCCCGGTTAACGGCGTGCATGGTTTCGGCGGTACCAATAGCTGCAAGATCACCATCGCCCTGATAGGTAAACACATATTTTTCGGGGTTTACCCTTTTGTAGCCGGTTGCTACTGCCGGTGCACGGCCGTGGGCTGCCTGCATCCAGTCGATATCGAGGTAGTTATATGCCAATACAGCACAACCAACCGGCGAAACACCTACGGTATCTTCCTGGATGTCCATTTCTTCAATAACCTCGGCAACCAGTTTGTGAACCACTCCGTGGCTGCACCCGTAACAATAGTGTGTGGGGTTGTTGGTAAGCACACTTGTCTTTTCGTAAACCTTATTTTCCGGTTTTATAATATCTTCAATTTTTAATGTGTCTTCCATGGCTTATCCTCCAATTAATTTTGATTCCACTGCTTCAACAATTTCAGCCGGTGTGGCAATAATACCGCCCATTCGCCCAAAATGTTCAACCGGCACTTTACCGTTAACGGCCAGTTTTATGTCTTCTACCATTTGGCCTGCATTCATTTCAACTGAGATAAAACCTTTAGCCTTTTTGCAAAGTTCCTGTATCCTGACTGTAGGGAAAGGGTAGAGCGTAATGGGTCTTAATAACCCGGCTTTGATACCTTTTTTGCGTAAAATCTCAACAGCTTTCTGCGAAATACGGGCCGAAACACCAAATGCAACCAGAATATATTCAGCATCATCACATTCGATTTCTTCGAATCGCACATCTTCTTCCTCCATTTGTTTGTATTTAGCCTGAAGTTTTTGGTTGTGCAGTTCCTGCTTTTCCGATTGTAGTTCGAGTGATGTTAAAATATGGCGTTCCCTGTTTTGTTTTTTGCCGGTAGCGGCCCAGTTCCCGTATTTTTCTTCTACCTGTTTGTTGGTGTAGCGGGGTTTGTACTCGCTCAACTCAACTTTTTCCATCATCTGTCCAATTACACCATCGGTAAGGATCATGGCCGGGTTGCGGTATTTAAAGGCAAGTTCGAAGCCTAAGTCAACAAAATCGTTCATTTCCTGGACCGATGAGGGCGCCAGTACAATAAGTTTATAGTCGCCATGGCCGCCACCTTTGGTTGCCTGAAAATAATCGGCTTGTGATGGTTGAATGGTGCCAA
>JAGYOI010000400.1 GCA_018399395.1 Prolixibacteraceae bacterium | reverse complement strand
GGATTTGTAACACTGATATCGAAATCACCAAAGGCTATCTAAACTTTAAAGGTATACCTGGCCACGAATTTGTGGGCATTGTAGAAGAAGTAAATTCTGCAGACAAAAGCTGGGTTGGCAAAAGGGTGGTTGGAGATATCAATTGTGCATGCGGTAAAAATAATTGTGCCTATTGCAGCCAAGGTTTAAGAAGGCATTGTCCCGAACGAACAACTTTAGGAATTTCGGGACGCAATGGATGCTTTGCCGAATACATTACCTTACCTATTGAGAATCTATATGAATTACCGGAACATATTCCTGATGAAACAGCAACACTCACAGAACCCCTTGCTGCTGCATTTGAAATACTGGAACAAATCGATATAAACAAAAAACATGAAGTACTGATTGTGGGCGACGGGAAACTTGGACTGCTTATCAATAATGCCCTGTTAACCACGGGCGCTCATTTAACCATGGTTGGCAAACACCCGGGTAAACTAAAAATAGCGGGAGAAACCGGAACAAAAACTTTTTTGACCGGGCAGCTACCAAATATGTTATTCGACATCGTAATAGAAGCCACAGGAAGTGTAAGCGGCTTTGAAGTTTCTTTGAATCATACTAAACCCCGTGGCACCCTGGTATTAAAAAGTACAATTGCCTCCAATCAGCAAATTGATCTAACACCCGTGGTTGTTAACGAAATAACCATTGTAGGTTCAAGATGCGGATTATTTTACAGGGCTTTAGATTACATGAACAGTAATCCCGGTTTATCATCCCTAATTGAATCCATTTTTCCGGTCAGTAAAGGACTGGACGCTTTTGAGAAAGCAAAAACCAAAGGCTCGAAAAAAGTACTCATCGATTTCAGATAAAATGATATTCTTCTAAAAAATACCTTTCTATTTCCGAAGAATAAGCGATATTTGAGCTTCTTAAATTATAATAGCATGAGCATACTTATAAAGAATATTCAACTAAACAATAAACAGCAAGATATACTCATTGAAGGACAGTTTATTAAAGAAATTGCTCCATCAATAACTCAACAAGTTGATAAAATAATTGACGGAACCCATAAAGCTGCTGTCCCGGGTCTAACCAATGGTCATACCCATGCTGCCATGTCACTGATGCGCGGTTATGCCGACGATATGCCGCTTATGCCCTGGTTACAGGAAAAAATTTGGCCGCTCGAACAAAAACTTACTAAAGACGATGTGTATTGGGGTGCTAAACTGGCCTGTCTTGAAATGATTAAAACCGGAACAACCAATATGGTTGATATGTACCATTACTTTGCCGGAACAGCCCGTGCTGTTGAAGAAATGGGCATCAGGGCTATGCTTACCTATGCCGGTTTCGATTTTGAAATGGACGAAAAGGCAAAGACCTACAAAAAGGAAGTAAAGGAATATTTTGAGTCGATGAATAATTATTCTGACCGCCTTCATTTTGCCATGGCTCCCCATGCTATATATACGGTTTCGAAAAAATTACTGATCTGGATAAGAGATTTTGCGGCTGATAACGGTCTGAAAATTCACACCCACCTTTCGGAAACCCCCGGCGAAGTTGAAGATACAATTAAAAAAACAGGTATGCGACCCGTACAATACCTCGATAGCATTGGATTTTTAAACAACAACGTAAGTTTAGCGCACTGTATTTATCTCGATGATGATGAAATAAAAATGCTGGGAGATCACGACTGTCAGGTTATACACAATCCTGCATCAAATATGAAACTGGCTTCAGGAAACAAATTCCGCTACAATGATTTCAAAAAAGCCGGGGTTACCGTTGCCCTCGGCACTGATAGTGCTTGTTCGGGAAACAACCTCGACATGTACGAAACCATGAAGCTGGCTTCGCTTAATGGTAAAGTTGCATGGAACGACCCGACTATATGGAATGCCGAAGAGACATTTGCCATCGGTTGTGAACCGGCCGAAAAGCTCACCGGCTTTAAAACCGGCAAAATTGAAGAAGGTTACCTGGCCGATATTTCACTTATCGACCTGAACCTTCCTGAAATGACCCCAAATTTCAACCTGATTTCAAACCTGGTTTATTCTGCCAACGGAAATTGTGT
>JAGYOI010000040.1 GCA_018399395.1 Prolixibacteraceae bacterium | reverse complement strand
TGAAATTAGAAAAAATGAGCATCTGTATCAAGTATTTAATGAGAATTTCCCCATTACAGATACGCGTAACAATTTTGTACTCGAGTTTATCGATTATTATATCGATCCGCCTCGTTATTCAATTGATGAATGCATTGAAAGAGGGTTAACCTTTAGTGTACCACTAAAGGCAAAAATGAAGTTATATTGTACCGACCCTGAACACGAAGATTTTGATACGGTAGTTCAGGATGTTTACCTGGGAACAATCCCGTATATGACCGAAAGAGGTACTTTCGTCATTAACGGTGCCGAAAGGGTTATTGTTTCTCAGCTACATCGTTCTCCCGGGGTTTTCTTCGGGCAAAGTGTTCATGCCAACGGTACTAAGTTATATTCAGCAAGGATTATTCCTTTTAAAGGCTCATGGATCGAGTTTGCAACTGACATAAACAATGTCATGTATGCATACATCGACCGTAAGAAAAAATTACCCGTAACTACATTGTTAAGAGCAATTGGTTACGAAGGCGATAAAGATATCCTCGAAATATTTAACCTTGCTGATGAAATCAAAGTTTCGAAAACTGCGTTGAAAAAGGTTGTTGGTCGTAAACTTGCAGCACGTGTACTGAAATCATGGGTCGAAGACTTTGTGGATGAAGATACAGGTGAAGTGGTGTCGATAGAACGTAATGAGGTCGTTATTGATCGCGAAACCGTTCTTGAATCTGATCATATTGAAATGATTGTTGATTCTGGTGCCAAGACAATCCTTCTGCACAGGGAGGATGCAAACTTGCAGGATTACGCGATCATTTACAACACGCTTCAGAAAGATCCTTGTAATTCTGAAAAGGAAGCAGTTTTACATATATACAGACAATTAAGAAACAGTGAACCACCAGATGAGGCTACTGCCCGCGAAGTAATTGATAATCTATTCTTCTCGGAAAAAAGGTACGACCTCGGTAATGTTGGTCGCTACAGAATAAATAAAAAGCTTGATCTCGATGTTGATGTCGACAATCGTGTGCTCACTAACGATGACATGATTGCCATCATTAAGTACCTGATTAAACTGGTCAACTCTAAAACCGATGTTGATGATATCGACCACTTGTCGAATCGTCGTGTAAGAACAGTTGGTGAACAAATGTATAACCAGTTTGGTATCGGGTTGGCCCGTATGGCCAGAACTATTCGTGAGCGAATGAATGTTCGCGATAACGAAGTTTTCACGCCAATCGACCTTATAAACTCAAAAACCATATCATCGGTTATCAACTCGTTCTTCGGGACAAATGCTTTATCGCAGTTCATGGATCAAACCAACCCATTGGCCGAGATGACACACAAACGCCGTATGTCAGCCCTGGGTCCTGGTGGATTGTCGCGTGAACGTGCCGGTTTCGAGGTTCGTGACGTGCACTTTACCCACTACGGTCGTTTGTGTCCGATTGAAACACCAGAGGGACCAAACATTGGTCTTATTTCATCGTTGTGCGTATTTGCAAAAGTAACCGACTTAGGTTTTATTTCTACCCCTTACCGAAAAGTTAAGGAAGGTAAAGTAGATTTGTCGGACGAAGGTGTAATTTATCTCACCGCCGAAGAAGAAGAAGGTGAAGTAATAGCACAGGCAAATGCCCCTATTGATGATAATGGAATATTTGTAAATGATAAGGTAAAGTCGCGCCTTGAGGGAGATTACCCTGTAGTTGAACCTTCAGAGGTAAGCTTAATGGACGTTGGGCCTAACCAAATTGCATCAATCGCTGCATCGCTTATAACCTTCCTCGAACATGATGATGCCAACAGGGCATTGATGGGGTCGAACATGATGCGTCAGGCAGTTCCGATTGTTAAACCCGAAGCACCAATTGTTGGTACTGGTTTGGAAGAACGGGTAGTTACCGACTCCCGTGTTCATATACGTGCCGAAGGAGACGGTGTTGTCGAGTATGTTGATGCAGGTGAAATCGTTATTCGTTACGATAAAACTGACAAAGAACAGTTTGTAAGTTTTGAATCGGAATTAAAATCATATAAATTACCAAAATACCAAAAAACCAACCAGGGTACAAGTGTTACCTTGCATCCAATTGTAAAGAAAGGCCAGCGTGTAGAAGCGAAGCAAATTCTTACAGAAGGTTATGCAACCCAGGGGGGCGAACTTGCTTTAGGGCGTAACCTTAAAGTAGCGTTTATGCCCTGGCAGGGATATAACTACGAGGATGCAATTGTTGTTTCTGAACGCATAGCACGTGAAGATGTTTTTACTTCGGTACACATTGACGAGCACTCACTGGAAGTTCGCGAGACAAAACGCGGTATGGAAGAATTTACTTCAGATATACCGAATGTTAGTGAAGAGGCTACTCGTAACCTCGATGAAAACGGGTTAATCCGTATTGGGGCAAATGTTAAGCCCGGTGATATCCTTATTGGTAAAATTACGCCTAAAGGAGAGTCAGACCCGTCACCTGAAGAAAAATTGTTACGCGCAATTTTTGGAGATAAAGCAGGCGACGTTAAAGATGCTTCTTTAAAAGCTTCTCCATCGTTGAATGGTGTTGTAGTTAATAAGAAATTATTTTCACGTGTAATTAAGGACAAGAAAGTTCGGAGTACGGCAAAACCGCAACTCGAGCAAATTGACGAAAAACTTGAACGGCAATTGTCGGCTTTGCGCTCTGATCTTGAAGAGCGGATATTCCAGCTTGTTAATGGAAAAACATCGCAAGGTGTTCGCGATTATTATGGAGCTGAACTTATCAGCAAAGGCGTAAAGTTTACACTGAAGCAATTACAGGAAATTGATTTCATTTCGGTTAACCCAAATAAATGGACTACCGACAATGAGAAAAATGGAATGATTCATGACCTGGTGAATAACTACGTACTCAAATATAAAGAATACGAAGCTGTTGCACGTCGTGAGCGTTATAATGTAACGATTGGTGATGAACTCCCAACCGGCATTATACAGCTTGCTAAAATTTATATTGCCAAGAAGCGTAAACTGCAAATTGGTGATAAAATGGCAGGCCGCCACGGTAACAAGGGTATTGTATCTCGCATTGTGCGCGATGAAGATATGCCATTCCTTGACGACGGTACACCTGTAGATATTGTTTTGAACCCATTGGGTGTGCCATCGCGTATGAACCTCGGACAGATATATGAAACGGTTCTGGGATGGGCAGGAAAAGAACTTGGGTTAACTTTTGCAACTCCAATTTTCGATGGAGCTACACTTGATCAAATTAATGAATATACCGATAAAGCTGATGTGCCACGTTATGGTAAAACAACTTTATTCGACGGTGAAACAGGTGAGCCCTTCGATCAGCCCGCAACAGTTGGTATTATTTACATGTTGAAATTGGGACACATGATTGAAGATAAAATGCATGCTCGTTCAATCGGTCCTTATTCGTTAATTACGCAGCAGCCACTAGGTGGTAAAGCTCAGTTTGGAGGTCAGCGTTTTGGTGAGATGGAAGTATGGGCTCTTGAAGCATTTGGAGCCTCTCATATCTTACAGGAAATATTGACCGTGAAATCAGATGATGTTATTGGTCGTGCCAAAGCGTACGAAGCAATTGTCAAAGGAGACCCTATGCCGCAACCCGGAATCCCCGAGTCGCTCAATGTATTATTGCATGAATTGCGCGGGCTTGGGTTGAGTGTTAATATGGATTAATTTCATATATACCGGATTATACCGGACATTTAGTTTTTTTATTTGTAAACGATAATACTATAATAAATGGCTTTTAGAAGAGACAATAAAGTAAAGAGTAGCTTTAACAAAATCTCTGTCAGCTTGGCATCACCGGAAGAGATACTTGAACGTTCTCATGGTGAGGTACTAAAGCCTGAAACAATTAACTACAGAACCTACAAACCCGAACGTGATGGTTTGTTCTGTGAGCGGATTTTTGGTCCGGTTAAAGATTACGAATGCCACTGTGGTAAATATAAACGGATACGTTATCGCGGCATCGTTTGTGACCGTTGTGGTGTTGAAGTAACAGAGAAAAAAGTACGTCGTGAGCGCATGGGGCACATCTCGTTAGTTGTGCCGGTTGCTCATATATGGTACTTCAAATCATTACCCAATAAAATCGGGTACCTGCTGGGTCTGCCTACAAAAAAGCTCGACACTATAATTTATTACGAACGATATGTTGTTATAAATGCAGGTGTGAAAGCCCAAGATGGCGTCAAATACCTCGATTTCCTTACGGAAGAAGAGTATCTGGACATCTTGGATACCCTTCCAAAAGATAATCAACTTTTGGAAGATGATGACCCGAATAAATTTATTGCCGGAATGGGTGCAGAAGCACTTTATAGGCTATTGGAAAATATTGATCTTGATGAATTATCCTTCACTTTAAGGCATAAAGCAAATACTGAAACATCACAACAACGTAAAAATGAAGCATTAAAAAGGCTTCAGGTTGTTGAAGCATTCAGGGCAAGCACTAAGATTAACCGCCCCGAATGGATGATTGTGAAAGTTGTTCCGGTTATTCCTCCTGATCTAAGGCCTTTGGTGCCGCTTGATGGTGGCCGTTTTGCAACTTCCGACCTGAATGATTTGTATAGAAGGGTAATTATTAGAAACAACCGTTTGAAACGGTTAATCGAAATTAAGGCACCTGATGTAATCCTGCGTAATGAAAAGAGGATGCTTCAGGAATCTGTCGATTCACTTTTCGATAATTCCCGTAAATCAAATGCTGTAAAAACTGAAAACAACAGGGCGCTTAAGTCATTGTCCGACAGTTTAAAAGGTAAGCAGGGGCGTTTTCGCCAGAATTTACTTGGTAAGCGTGTCGACTATTCTGCACGTTCGGTTATTGTAGTAGGCCCTGAATTGAAATTGCACGAGTGCGGTATCCCTAAAGATATGGCAGCCGAACTATATAAGCCTTTTATTATTCGTAAGCTTATTGAACGTGGAATTGTAAAAACAGTAAAATCAGCAAAGAAAATTGTAGATCGCAAAGATCCTGTCGTTTGGGATATTCTTGAAAATGTAATGAAAGGACACCCGGTATTGCTGAACCGTGCACCAACCCTGCACCGTTTGTCAATACAGTCTTTCCAGCCCAAACTGATCGAGGGCAAGGCTATTCAGTTACACCCATTGGCATGTACCGGTTTTAACGCCGACTTCGATGGTGACCAAATGGCCGTGCACTTACCACTTGGTAATGCTGCAATACTTGAGGCTCAGCTTTTAATGCTCTCTTCACATAACCTTCTGAACCCTTCAAATGGTGCTCCTATAACAGTACCATCTCAGGACATGGTGCTTGGTTTATATTATATGACCAAACATCGCGAAGGTGCCAGGGGAGAAGGATTGAGATTTTATTCAGCCGAAGAAGCGATCATTGCATACAACGAACGAAAAGTTGAATTGCATGCTATTGTTAAGTGTAAGGTAAACGATATTGATGATAATGGCGACCCGATATACCACATGATCGAGACCACTGTGGGACGTATTATTTTTAACCAGAATGTGCCGGTTGAAGCTGGTTTTATTAACCAGTTGCTAACCAAAAAAGCTTTGCGCGACATTATTGCATTTGTGTTAAAAAGAACAAATAATGCAATAACCGCTGAGTTCCTTGATAATATTAAGGATATGGGTTATAAGATGGCTTATCGTGGTGGATTGTCATTTAATCTTGGTGATGTAATTATTCCTGAAGATAAAACCGAAATGGTTGAAGAAGGGTATTCTGAAGTTGACGAGGTAATGATGAACTATAACATGGGATTTATTACCAACAACGAACGTTACAATCAGGTAATTGATACATGGACACACGTTAATGCCAAGCTTACTCAGGTTGTGATGAAAACACTGAGTACTGATAAGCAAGGTTTCAACCCGGTATTTATGATGCTTGATTCAGGTGCCCGTGGTTCGAAAGAACAGATTCGTCAGCTTTGCGGTATGCGTGGATTGATGGCTAAACCACAAAAGTCTGGTTCTACATCAGCACAAATTATCGAAAACCCGATTCTTTCTAACTTTAAAGAAGGGTTATCGGTACTTGAGTACTTTATTTCAACTCACGGTGCCCGTAAAGGTTTGGCCGATACGGCACTGAAAACAGCCGACGCCGGTTATCTTACACGTCGTTTGGTTGATGTGGCACAGGATGTAATTATTCAGGAACACGATTGTGGAACATTACGTGGACTGATAGCAACGGCTATCAAGAAAAATGAAGAAATTGTAGCCACCCTGTCTGAACGTATTTTGGGTCGCACAACGGTTCACGATATTTATCACCCATTAACAGGTGACCTGATTATTCGATCGGGAGAAGTAGTTACCGAAGAAGTAGCTAAGCAAATTGACGAATCACCTATCGAACGTGTTGAAATCCGTTCAGTATTGACCTGCGAGTCGGAACATGGTGTTTGTTCAAAATGCTATGGACGTAACCTTGCAACAGGGCGTTCGGTACAACGGGGCGAAGCGGTTGGTGTTATTGCAGCACAATCGATTGGTGAGCCCGGAACACAGCTTACATTGCGTACCTTCCACGTGGGTGGTATTGCAGGTAACATTTCTTCTCAGTCAACTATTGTATCTCGGTACGATGGTGTAGCTGAAATTGAAGAATTGCGATCGGTGACACGTAAAACTGAAGAAGGTAAAGAAGTTGACATTGTAGTTAGTCGTTTGGCCGAACTTCGTATTATCGATAAGAATACCGGTATTGTGGTTTCAACCAATAGTTTGCCTTATGGTGCAACACTGTTTGTTAAGAATGGAGAAGAGGTTAAGAAAGATCAACTTCTTTGTGAATGGGATCCGTACAATGGTGTGATTATTACCGAATATGACGGTACAGTTAAGTTCGAGAACATGATTGATGGGGTTACCTATCGCGAAGAATCGGACGAACAAACCGGATATAAAGAAAAAGTAATTACCGAAACACGCGATAAAGCCAAGAACCCTTCATTAATTGTACTTGATGAAAAAGGTGACGTTATTCGCTCGTATAACTTGCCTGTTGGTGGCCACATGTCGGTTGATGACGGACAGAAAGTTTCAAAGGGCGAAGTTCTTGTCAAGATACCAAGAGCATCTGGTAAGGCAGGCGATATCACGGGTGGACTTCCAAGGGTTACCGAGTTGTTTGAAGCACGTAATCCTTCTAATCCAGCAGTTGTTTCTGAAATTGACGGTGAAGTTTCTTTAGGTAAAATTAAGCGGGGTAACCGCGAAATTATCGTTACTTCACGTACCGGGGATGTGAAAAAATATCTTGTTCCGTTGTCACGTCAAATTTTGGTGCAGGAGAACGATTATATTCGTGCCGGTACTTCATTGTCTGATGGAGCAACAACACCTGGCGATATACTGAATATTAAAGGACCAACAGCGGTGCAAGAGTACATTGTTGATGAAGTTCAGGATGTTTATCGTATGCAGGGCGTGAAAATTAATGATAAGCACTTTGAGGTAATTGTGCGCCAGATGATGCGTAAAGTTGAGATCGTTGATCCAGGTGATACCCGGTTCCTCGAAAAACAACTTGCAGATAAAATTGACTTCAATCGTGAAAACGACTGGATATACAATAAGAAGATTGTAATTAACAGGGGCGATAGTGAGTTGTTCAAAGAAGGACAAATTATAACTGCACGTAAATTACGCGACGAGAATTCTCAATTACGCCGTAAAGACAAAAAAATAGTTGAAGCCCGTGAAGCAATTCCTGCAACTTCCAGTCAGATATTGCAAGGTATTACCCGTGCAGCACTTCAAACGAAGAGCTGGATGTCTGCCGCATCGTTCCAGGAAACAACAAAAGTACTTAACGAAGCAGCAATAAACGGTAAAGTTGACGAGCTGAACGGTTTGAAAGAAAACGTAATTTGTGGTCACCTCATCCCTGCAGGTACCGGACTCAAAGAATACAAAAACCTGGTTGTGGGTTCGAAAGAAGAATACGACAGGTTGGTAGAGCAGAGTGATCTTGAGGATGACTATGAAGAAGGTGATGACGATTAAATAAATATATCCATATTATGGAAGACGAAAAGAAGAAAAATCAGAATCAATTAAACATTGAATTGAATGATGAAGTAGCCCAGGGAATTTATTCAAATCTGGCTGTCATAACGCATTCAACTTCTGAATTTATTGTTGATTTTGTGAGAGTTATGCCCGGGGTACCTAAAGCTGGGGTAAAATCCAGAATTATTTTAACTCCAGAGCATGCCAAAAGGCTTTTATTGGCATTGCAAGACAATGTAAACAAGTTTGAAGCCCAGAATGGCAAGATAAGCCTCCCTAAAGGGAAAGGACCACAAATGCCACCTATGGGCGGATTCTCGGGAGGGAACATTCCACAGG
>JAGYOI010000004.1 GCA_018399395.1 Prolixibacteraceae bacterium | reverse complement strand
CTTTTATACATTATTTCATCATAGCTCAAATGAAGCACGTCCATCATTCCTGCTATTGTGCCCCAGATGCTTTTGTTTCCTGCGTATCCGGCTCCATCGTTCTTATTTGGCTTATCAGGTTTATAGAGCTGAAAAAAAAATCCGCACTTGATAAATTTAGGGTTGTGTTGACCAACTCAAACAGTGATTTGTGGGTGAGTTTCCGGAGAAGCAACCAAGACAACACACCACTAAAAAGTTTAATCTTTAGCGGTGAATGAAGTATTGCTTTCGCTGCTATCCTTGACATCGGTTTAGCATATTCGGCATGGGCAATAACATTATAAACTGTCGGGTTTTCTCCTACATCATCAACTTTCAAGGCTTCTTTTGATATGCTTATCAAAACGTAAGCGGTGAGCGGTTTAATTTTGAATGAACCAAGACCAGATATTTTGAATTTCGCCCCACTTTCCAACAAGGCTTGTGCCGCCCGTTCCTGTAAGGCTTTGTTGGTAGATTGTTGATTTTCGCCACTCTTTTTCGTATTCTTTTTCTTGCTGTTCTCTGACATAATCGGAAATGATATAAACTGTTTGTTTCGGCCTTATTTTCCTATACACCCCGTCACCTTCCCGGCTCCCGGCTGCGTTGGTGTTTCCCTCAACCGTGTAATAATTCTGCCTGTTTTCGTATTCGATAAATCCAACGTGGGCAACACGCCCTTTGGAAGTGAAATAAAGGCCGAACACTTGCCCGGCCTTTGATTTGATTTCGTCTCGTGTCCAATCTCTATTATATACTACCTTGCTGGTATCGGTAAACCATGAAGGTGACCATGCAGGTGATTTTACACCTGTCTCAATCCCTACCTGAATGAAGTTCCAGTTGACAAAAGCTGCGCACCATGCGTAACCTTCTCCAAGGTTGCAGGTGTTTAAATATCCTTCGACTTTTTCACCGTCATTGTTCCCGGTAAGTTCCCGGACGCCAATTTCAGCGGTGAACGATTCCTTCAAGCTATCCCTTAAACCATTGCTGCTATAAACACCATTGATAAAAAGTAAACCAAGAATAAGAGTGAGGAATATTTTAATTTTTGCTTTTCGTCCAGATAAAACCATTTGTCTGTATTATCACTGTCTAAAAACTTTTTCAGGTATGGAAAGTTGACCCGGAGCAACCCCCAGGCCAACCCATTAAAAACAAGTACTGCAACTATTGAAAAAAGAATCTTCTGAAAAATCCCTGCCCCGTAAACATGCAAGTCGAATGCTGATGCAATTTCCCCAAAGGCAAACCAAATGGCCAAAGCCACTGGTACGGTCAAAAACTCGCTATTTCTTTTTAAGAATTTTTTTAGCTTCTTCATCACCATAGATTTTTTTGATTATTGCCTTATAGGCCAAATTCAACACCAATGCACCAAGCGCACCGAGCATACCTGCCAAGAACCATGCAAGGCAATGTTCCCATGATATGCCTGCCCCGGTGTCCATTACGTCCATTGAATCCTTCACTAAATCCTTTTTTCTTTCAACTTCCTGAACACCTTTAACACCAACACCAGAAAAAAATCCTACTATTGTGCGTATTTTATCCATATTAAGCTGCTGGTGTAGGGTTCGTAATTGTATAAGCTTTAGACGTTCCATCCGTTGGTTCGAGAATGGTTGACTTCATGTTCACTGAAGCAATACCATCATCGTTCAATGACCATTCAATCCAGCCTGTAATTAAGCCGCGAACAACCTCGACTTTATTGTCATTTTTGGTAGTAAGCCTCAATGACTGTTCAATTTGTGGTATTTCAACATGAGAAGCATAACTAGCACCTGACGTACCTGCTTCTTCTTCCGTAGCCTCACCACCAAATATCAACGCCAATGTTTCTGCTGAAACATCATAAAACTTGTATACAATCGATTCGACAACGTCACCATTAACGATAGCTGCAACCGGACGGGGCTTATTGTTTACGTGAAATGTTGAAACGTTGGGTTCTGTTGTGTTGAATTGCACCGAACCACGAACGGTATCAGGCATAGCTTCAAGGTCTGCACCCATGTCGCCATCATCTCCTACCGGACCCATTTCAAATGATTTTATTCCTACTGCGTATTTTTCTGCCATGATTTCTAATTTTTAATTGAGTAAATAATATTCGAATCTCAAATTGACGTAATGCTCATTTATCTCCGGTTCCTGAAACGTTCCACCTTCAGCTTGAAAGTGAAAATCCAAATAGTCCTCATTCGTAGGTTTATGCTCTTCGAACGCTTCAATCACTTTTCTTTTTTCAGCGTTCAAAAAAGCATTGTTGATATATCCCTGAATGTCTTTTGTATGGATATTTACATTAATCACCGATTTTTGCAGTACGCCGTTAGATAAGGAAAGGGTATTGACAACAATAAACGAATCATCTTCTGTTGTCTGTCTGCTGTATGGAAAGATGGTCAAATCACTTACTGATGAAATGATTTGGATAATTTGCGTTATGGCTTCATCTGAATATCGCATCAATACCCTCCTGCCTTATTTTTTCTTTTTGAATATGTTAATTATCGCTTTCACAATGCCGGTATCGAATATCCCGTTTGATACTAAACCGCCTGCAAGGCCGTATATGAATATCCAGAACCATTCAACACCAACATACATTCCTACCTGCAACCACCAACCAAGTGCGCTTAATGCTATTGCTACTATCCACGATAATATCTGAGCAATAAAGCCTTTGGTTTGTATTTGCCTTTTTAGGAATTCAGTAACGGCTGTTACCGATGCTGCCAGTGCTGTTAGCGTGCCAAGGAAAGCTGCCGGGTCAAAAAACGAACCGGTGCCGTCCTGACAAAATGCTAAAACAGGGAACAAAAACAGCATTGCGAATACTAATAAATATTTGATAAATGTTTTCATCGTTTTTTCTTGTTATTTTCTTTAACTACATTTTTAACTCCGTAATAACCAAAGTAAAATAGCATAATACCACCAACATAAGGACCAATTGTTTTTGATACTTCCCACAGAAAACTTGAATATTCAGGGTCGAATTTGTAAGCGACTGCAGAGGCAATAATTAGGAGCAAATAGCAAGCTGCAAACAGGATAGCAAGAATTCTTCTTGTAATACTCCGTACCGTGGATTCTTCCAAAGTTGTTTTGTACCATTCAAAGTAATCCTGATAAACTTTTCGCGCATCGTCTGACTGCTCCTCTTTAGTGTAAAAAGCTTCGTCAACACCACTTGCAACGGTATCGAATACCTTTTGCGGGTTGATTTTAATCAGGTTTTTGAAAATGTTTAGTCCCATTTTAAGCTGCTTTAATCATTTTTTCAAGCTTCTTCATATCGCCTTCAATCAAAGGCAAAATAGTAATTGATTGCTCCGTAATAACATTGTACCCTTTGCTTTCAACCGCTGCGGCATATTCCATCCCGGCAATACCAAACAAGTAGTAAGTACCATCTGACTTATCAATGCTTGCAACGGTGCTTCTCGCTTCACTCTGACCTTCTGCAGTTCCTTCAACATTACCTTCAATCATTTTATCTCCATAAAAGATAAAAAAGCCTATTGAGCTTCTTAGGTTTGTTGTCCGGTCTTTCCATGTCCTTTGACTCCTTGCTTCGGTTACAAAGTCTTCACCACGGTTTTTCAACATCTCGATTATAGCCTTATCAACATTTGACAAAGCTTTTTCGATTTCTCGACGTATTTCTCCCATTGTGAAAAGTGGTGTCATAACCAGATCCTCGAATTTAACTGACCGTTATAATGTCTTTTAATGGTTGTTTTGATTTGCTTCGTTTCCGATAGCTTCAAAGTGCAGTCTGTACCCTCTTCATGTTCATCTGTCATTTTAGGCAAGTAAACCATAAACTCAAAGAATACCGCTTCACCAGACTCAGTCCCTATTGTACTGTTACCAGTACTGGCTTCCGCCCTGCATGGATATTCCTTTATTTCTGGCTCACTAAAAACCCACTCCCCCGAAACCATTTCTGGCTCCGAGGTTGCGAATTTTAACTGTATGATATGCGGATACTGAACAGCCATAATTTACCATCTGTTGGTTGCATTGCTAATTGTAGCGTTAAAAGGGTTTTTCTCACCGTACCGTGAATAAATAGAACCTGCAATTTTTCTGAGCGTTGCAGCTTCTGTTTTCGATATCGAATATCCCCCCTCGCTGATGTTTGGAGAAATTAAAACGCTAACGATACAATCCGCTTTTGCAAGCTCAATGCCTTTTGACGGCATAAAGTCATCACCTGCAACAACATTGCGTTCTGCAAGTGCGACCATGTAAACCTGTTCCTCCACTGGGTACGGTACTTTCCCTCTTAATGCTTCAAGATTAGTCATTACGTGTTTTCTGTTTGAAGGATTGCCATACTGTCAATAACTTCAATGCCCGGGAATGCGTTTAACTCTCCTTGTGTGTATTCACCCCAAGGGTTGTTTTGCTTCCATTTTGAAACAAGCACGCTTCCAGCTTTAGCATATTCTACTGCCTGAACTGGTTCCATTTCCTCCATTGCAATTGCATTATGGATAACACCGAATTTTCCTGACGGTACAAACGTGATGTTGTTCAACTCCCACGGTTGGTAGTTTTCAATTATTCCATCTTTTTCAAGACCAATAACTTCATCAACAAATTCGATATAAGGCAATTGATTTGCAACAAGGAATTCATTAACCCGCTCCATTGTTACCGCTACAGTAGCACCGGTACCGGGGTTATAAAAGGCTGAAATGTTTTCTTTGAACTTGTCAGCTTTCTGCATCTTCCAGAAAGTTTCAATTCGCATTAACATTTTTTCGTATGAAATACCTTTTGCCTTTGCATTGCGGACAATGGTTTGAATATCGCCTACCGGGTCGGCTGAACCGGTAACTGACCATTTGGCCGTTGCTTTTTTGTAACCAGTAGCCGGCATCAACAAATCAATCGTTCCAAGGCTTACGCCTGTTGGGTTGGTTGTTTTGTCAATCTTAATTTTACCGGTACTCATACCTTGCAACACCATTATATCAATTGATTTGAGAGGCGAATTAGAGGCACGTTTTACATCACCCCACAACAAATCCAATATCATATTCCGTTTTGTTGCATCTGCAATATTCGGCATGTTTTGGATAGTTAAGAAGTTTCTGTAATCCGTTTCTGACATTTTGTGCATCTGCTTGATTGCAGGAATTTTACCCCTCAATTTTTCAATATCAGGACGGCTCCTCAATGGTGCTTGTGATTCACGGTCAACAACCGATGCAGCGGATTCAATCCTTGAACGGCCAATAACTGTGGTAAAATCCAAACTCATTGATGGGGTTCCAAAGTCAAAATACTTTCCGAACCAAGTAGGGGCGTAAAGCTCCTTACTTTTATCAATCATTACTTGCATTTTCGAAGCATACTTGCCGAAAACACTTTGTATCTTTTCTACTGCCATAATTTACTCCTTTCGATTAATAAGATTTGGTAAATAAGATTAAAGGCATTTTTGCCTTAATTCCATCGGTAATCGGAGCAATACGACGTTCGAACACTGTACCTCTCAATACAACACCGACATCGACACTTTCCTCTGCTTTCACATCGTTATGCAAAAGTCCTTTAGGCTCTACGGCATAAGCACATGCAGAAGCTCCGCTTACACCACTTTGGATTAATACATCACCGGCCACAAGTGTAACACCAAGGGTTGTCCCAACTGTTAATACATCGTAATCTGCATTACTTGTATCAATTTCCGATATTGTATAAGCTTTTCCACCAATGGTTTTACCGATATTATCACCAACTTCAAACAGGTGACCTTTCTCCACCTTGTAGGTGGTTGCTGCATCGGTTGCGGATGCTTGCATTTTGGCAGTTTTCAATGGCGTGGCGGTCCGTGTATCTTCATCGAACCCCATAATAGTACCTGCCGGTACCAAAACGCCAGCGACAAGGTTAGCTATATCGAGCCCAAAACCACCAATGGCAGTTTCATCTACCCGATAAAACACATGCTTGCCACCACTTATTTGTGTACTTTCTAATTTATAACTCATTTGTTATTCTCCTTTTTCGTTAGACTTAGAATCAGCCCACTCTTCGATTTCAGCATCAATCTCACTGGATGAAGTGCTTTTTTCCGACTTGTCAACCCACCGTCCGTTATCGACCTGTTCCTGTACGAACTGTTCGTAACGTTTTTGTTCGGCTTCTACGAATTCATCAATATCCTCTTCACTTTCAACATTGATACTACCGATAAAACTTTGAGGGATTTTTTTCTCTTTCAGTTTTGAAAGGGTTTTTTCCTTTACAGTTTCAACGGTACGCTCTTTTTCAAGCGCATCAATTTTTTGCTGAAGGGGCATTAACGATTTTTCAAGAGCCCTTTGAACGGCTGTTTGAACATCTTCGGGATTTTGACTTCCGGGTTCCGGATTCGGGTCTGGATTACCAGGTTCATCAACCGGCTTTCCTTCTTTCAGTTTATACTTCTTTTCATAATTCTGAATAGCCTTTTTGTTGGCTTCCGTAACCCTTGCATCTACTTCTGATTGTACGATTTGGTCATGGTCAATACCATCTGCGATGGATTGAAGTTGACTTTCATCAGTAACAGAACCAGCTTTCTTTGAAGCGATTCTTTGAAGTGTTGTTTCTGGTACGCCTTTAAATTTGGCAACCAGCAACTCTAACAATTTTTTTTCCATGATTTTAATGCTGTTAATTAATTTACATATCGGTTATAAAGTTCGCTGTTCTGGATCCAACGTTGTAATTATGAACAGTATTTTATGTTAACAATGAAAGTTGTAAGCATAAAAAAAACCCTCTGCATTTCTGCAAAGGGTTTTAAAAGTTGGGAAAAGGAATGGATTAAATACCGTATTCATCTATTTTTTCATCTGTAAGCACACCGATGTATTCAATATCGGCATTAATCATTTCCTGAACCCAGTAGCCATTTTTCTCTTCGATTTTCTTACAAGCTTTCATATAAGCATCTGCCGCACTGTCTGCCAATACCCTGCCAAACATTGTTTTCCATTTGTGGCCTCCACGAAATAAATCGTCAATGGCATATTCAACCTCGCAAACGTACCAGCCTCTTTGTTGTTTGTAGAGTTCGCCCAGACGTTGCTGTTCGTATTCGTGCTTTTCCTTTTCGGCTTTTGCTTTTTCAGCATCCAACCGCTCTTTAAATATCCGGTCGTGTTCTTCGATTGTTTCAGCCAATGCAGGATAAACATGGATTTGTCCGTTTCCGATACCAGGGGGCATGATATGGATATCATTACCATGCTCGACGTTCAACCTCGAATCTGCATCGAATACAAATTCATTCACCAACTTTGCAACATAATGCTTTTCTGGATATTCAAAACCTGATTCAAAAATGAAAGTTTTCAACTCTTGTGGATTTGACACTATGGCTTTTTTTCCATAGTAAACTGCTACTTTTTTCATAAGTCAATTGTTTTTAAGGTGTTCAATATAATAATAAATTCGCTTTACTTGATTATAATCTGTCCTTTTTCTATTTTCCTGATTATACTTCTTACATAACTTTTTGAGCAAATAATATCTTCGGCCAGTTGTGCCGCTTCCGCTTTTACTTCCTTAATACCTTTGTATTTGATAGCTGTCAATATAACTGTTTTTGCTGTTGTCATGATGATGTGTTTTTGATTATTAAAAATCCAACGGGTCGTAAGGTTCAAATTGAGTTAATAAAGAACCGCTACTAATAAGGCTGAACAAATATGCGTTTTTGGTTGGGTTATTACGATACATTTTGGCTTGTTCTAAAATGTATTCATTTATGAAAAACTCTTTTTGGTCTGGCATTAGCGAATCGTTGTAATTTGTGATGTCAACTAAATGAGCAATTAAATTATCGAAAGTAATTTCTTCGTTTGAAAATCTATTGAAGAAATGTTTTGCTTTTTGGTAACATTCTTGTTGTGTCATGATGTTGTGTTTTTGATTGTTAATACATTCTTGTTGTGTCATGATGTTGTGTTTTTGATTGATTAATGTACCATAAAGATAAGGTTTTTGTATGAGAGTACCAAATATTTAAGCAACAAAATGAATGTTTTTGTAATATTTTTTTCATAAAAAAGAGGGTAAAAACCCCCTTTGCTTGCTGCATTCCTGATCCGATTAGTCGATTCCAAAAAGGCTCTCAACAATCATTGTTGCTTTTAGCTCTTCGGCTGCAATGTCAATCCGTTTATTAATACGGTGCTTCACTTCGTTCATGGTCCTGATTGGTTGTTGCCTTTCATTCTCCATTACCCGGTAAACCAGATAACCTTTATACTCAAAAGGTGTGCGTTTTTCCTTTACTGTATTATAAATCCATCCCATTTCATGAATTGCCTTTCTCAATGAGCGAAATAATGAAACCTCAAATGGGTTGCTCAATTTCTGTACTATCACTTTGTCGTTTGTTTGTGCCATGATTTTATGTGTTACGTGTTTCTAAATCCATATTCCTGTCATGCAATGGAATTGGATATTGGTTCAACTCCCTAAACCTACTATCGCATGAATAAATAAACCGTCCACCTGATGCAAAATTCGTTGGCTTTTCAACAATCGGTTCTGCATGTATGTAATCCTTACCGAATAACGTTCTCCTTACTAATTTAACAGGTGGGTACTCCTCGCTTGCCTCAAACAACCGTGGAACTTTTTCATCCACGATTGTTACATTTTTTGCCTTTTTAATTGGACTGTAAGAATCTACAAATCCACCGCTGTATATTTCTGCCGGTAACCCTTTCATGTTATTCAGTTTCTTTGATTTCACAATAACCGTATTTTCTCTCAACCGTTTTAGCCTTTTCGGCTCCGAACAACCCCACAACAATTTCAATTGCTTCTTCATCATTGCCGACATATCCACATTCGTGGTTTGCAAATTCATCATCATAAACCTCTTGTGGGGCGCATTCTTCCACAATTTGTTTATCCATGTCTTTCGTATGCCTGAAGGAATTTTTTAATCCCTTCATCCGTGCCAATTAATCCGGCTCCGGCATTGTATAGTTTTTTACCTTTTAAATTGTGCTTTTCAATTCCTTTCTTTAACTGTTCATTATTGAAGGCAAAGAAACAATCTTTCATTTCTGGGTGCTTACTTCTAATTTCTTGATAATTCATAACTCTTGTGTTTTTGATTATTGATTACTTAAAAACTTCCTGTTTTTTCATGCTTTTTGGTGTAATACCTTTGCAGCTTCTTGTGATACTTGTGCAAATTTTGACCATCATATTCAGGCTTTTCCAAAGGTTGTATCATTGAACAACTTGAAAATACCAAAACAAATAACATTCCGACAATAAATAATTTTCTTCGTTTCATAACTTTTGTGTTTTTGATTGTTAAAACTTTTTAGCTGAATACCTTTTCAGCTTTCTTTTCCATTAATAACTTCCTTGTATTTTCGCTTGCTAATATCGCACTATCAACCTTGCTTTTTTTAGAAGTTGTGAATATTGGTTTTCTCACTCTTTTTCTTTTAGCCATAAACCACCTCCCCCATCACTGCAAGTTGAAAAAAGATGTCCGCGGACTCTGCATCGTAATCCTCAGTCAGCACATCTGAATAATAATCTGGATAATCTTTTTCCAGTATCTCAATTCCTCGCTCAATATTGGCTTTCGATAATTCCCCCAGGACTTCACCATTTTTATCATCTTCTCGAATAATGAATGAACGGTCTTGCCTCAATACGTTTCCTGAAACCATTTCTGACAATGATTGCTCTGGAGTTAACTCCGTTTGCTCTTCCATTTCAGTATGTTTTTTTGCCAGTCTTTTTGCTTTGCGGTGCAAACTGTCCGCTTCCTGCTTAGGGGTGTTATGGGTGTTATTTCTATTTTTCTTTGCCATATCCTTATAATTATACATTAAACAAAATAACCATCATTCCAATAAATGCTATCCATGTAAACAACACAACTACTGATGGTAAAAACAACTTTCTTATTTCTCTGACTTTCTTAGAACTTTTTTCCATAGCTTTAAATTTGGTCAGCAATAGCTACACGATAACCGGCCCTTACAAGCTTCGGTAAATATGCATCTAAAGCGGATTGGTTAAATCCAGTAAATTTATATTTCGGTCTCTCAGTAAGTTTTGTTCCAATAATACCTGAAACCTTTTCTGCAGTCTCTCCGAACGTTTCATAAAAATCGTTGTTCCTGATTAATATGATACAATCCGGGTATTTCTCCTGTATTTGGTAGAATGAGCGGAGTAAACCGCCCATCCTGCTTTTGTCTTTTTTATCTTTCATTATATCATCCCTTCATCTGCAAATGAATAATAGCTTTCACCTGGCACTACGATAATGTGGTCGAGCAGCATAATATCAAATAGCTGCAATGCTTTTTGTGTGATATTAATATCAGCTTGTGACGGGCTTGTATTTCCTGACGGGTGGTTGTGTACAAGGATAAAAGAACTCGCAAGGCAGTCTAAGGCATATTTTCCAAGGAGCTTAACATCGATAACTGTTCCTGATGTTCCACCTTGACTGAGCTTTTGAACCGATTCAATATTGTTGCTCCTGTTCATAAATACAACGAACATGCTTTCATAGACTTCAATGTCCTCTTCATATACATATTCTTTCATATACGCTGCCAGGTCCTTCGATGAAGTGATTTTTGCTTTCGGCATTGTGGTAGGCTCTTTCACTAACTTAAATTTTGTTGCATTACTCTTGTAAATTTTCATAACTTTGCTTTGTGTTTTTGATTGTTGATTGACTTTGACAATTGAAAAAAGTGGTCGGTTGCTTGCTACAACCGGCCACTTGTTTTTTTATGATAATTTTTCAGTTGCTTCTCTGATTGTCTCACGGTTCAAATTAATAAATTCATACAGGTTGGTAGAGTCCTGCACATCAACCTCATGTCTGTATGAACAATAATTTTCATTAAAACTTAAACATTGTCCTTCATATCTTGCTTTTTCGCCTCTTTTTAGAGTTATTTCAAAAAATGACTCTGGTTGAATGTAAAGATGTGACATGCCTGAAAATATTCTGTACATTTTTGAATCCATCCAGCTTTTTTCATTTTCTTGAAATTCCACTTTAAGTTCATACCCATCGTTATAAGGTTTTACGGTTATTTCTACATCTGTAAGGTACTCAAGCTTCTCTGCCTCTTCAAAAAACCTTGCCAATTCATTTGATAATTGACTAACTGCTTTAAGACAATTTTGCTGTGCTTCGACTGTTGTGTTGTAAAGTTTCATAATGATGTGTTTTTGATTGTTTTATGATAATTCGCTTTCAATTTCTTCAAGTTCGCTTTCGATTTCTTCATCTGTATCTTCGACTATGATGTAAGTACGAAATTCGTCTTCTTTAACTATTAACTCTTCTTCAAATATGTTTAACCTGCTTTCGATTGAATCAATCGCTTGGTTTAAATTTTCGTTGGGTACTGTAATCGTTGAATTCATAATGATGTGTTTTTGATTGTTGATTGTAGTATAAATGTAAGGTTTTTGTATGAGAACACCAAATATTTATGCTATTTTTTTCGGGTTTTTGTTCGGTTTTTTTGCTTAAAATTTTGGCCTTCTCATATCCCCATTAACGAAGTTGTCCTTTATGAAGTACGGGGTGCTTTTCATCGACCGGATTTTATCGGCATTATTGCTAAGGTAGGTTTTGAAGCCTGACGGCAAATCTTTAACGTATTTCGATTTCGGGATGGTTGGCCTTCCTGCCAAAATACCCTCAATATGTTTATCGAAGTCTTTTTCTCCAAGCTTTACCGGGGTTGCATAACAAAGGCAGTTTGTATGCCAACCAGTGAATTTAAAGGTTTTGGGATAACGCCCTTCTGCCTGGTCGCAAATATCTGGCAGTGGGTGCTGCCCTGAAAGGTGTACATCCACACCGGTTATGAAGTCCGTACGCTTCCATCGTTCATAGTCTGAGCTCCGGTAAGATATGTTTGTTTCATTTCTGGCTAATCTTTTAGCGTTTTTGAAGCCGTTCCGGTAAACTCCGGCACCAGTCTTCACCTTTTGGTATTCCTTCCAAAATTCGGGGTTCTCTTGCCGTATGGCGTACTCTTGTTGTTCGGTAAAGAAGTATTCACTATTGTTAAGGAATTTTTTCAGCCTCATAGCGATTTTATCGGCACTATCACCGTTGGCAATACCCATTCCAAGGTGCATTTTCAAATCCTTCTGAAAACTCCCTGTATATTTCCAGATTTTTTCAGATAGGTTTATACCGCTGTTTTTTCGTTTCAGAAACGCCTGCAGGGCTTGTTGGTTGAAGTTTGTTTGCTGACCAATGATTTTTTCAAGCACCTTTTTGCTTTTGGTGTATTGAAGCATCTCATCGTAATACTTGCTACCGGACAACTCCCACTCTTGAATGATGGCCTTCTCCGTTATATCCGTAACCGAGGCTGAAAGTTTTTTGAGCCTTGTTTCGATTAACGTATTGAGCGCTTTATTCTCCAACACCCACGAAGCGGTTTTATTGGCCGGTAGCTTTCTTACAATTTCGTCAACAACATTAAAGTAACTTTTCTTTACGTTAACATCAACTGCTTTAAGGTTGGCAATATGTTGTTTCTCGAACTGGTCCATTACAATTCAAATGATTCTCCAAGGTTTTGCGTTTGTTCGCTTTTCTTTCTTTCGATTTCGCCTGATACGTCCTTAACCCATGGGCAATTTTCGTAAATCGTTTCCTGACTCACCCCGGCTGCTTTGGCTTGTACTGCCATATCCATTAATTCCTTTTTGTTTACTGGCAGGAATGGAGAAACCTCAGGCGAAACATTGAGCGTTTTTAATGCTTCTTTTAAGCTCACTTCCACAACCTCTGTAAGCATTGCAAGAATAATGTTAATCCTGCGCTGTACGCCAATTCCATAATTGCCCCAATTAAACCAGGCTTTCATGTGTGCATCTGCGAACATCAACTGCAAGGCAATTCCACTCACATCACCCAAGGTTTTTACAGTCTCAAAACTGATGTCCGGGGTTTGTGTCATTTCAAATATAATCCTTCGAAGGTTTTCAATTTCCAACTTGATTGATTCCGGTGCCGATTCCCAAGAAAGGTATTTTGCATCTGCGTTTTCGCTCCCGGTTAATGTTTTGCCACGGTCGCCTTTTTTGGCAAAGCCTGTTATCTCACCTTTAAAAAATAAGATTGGAGATCCGTTATAATCGTTCGTATCTCCGTGATTAGATTGAATGTACTCCAACCTTTCGATTTCGCTTTGAACATCCCACCAATCAGGTGTTTTTACGGCATGGTAAACGATTGTTATTTTCCCCGGACTCTTAAAACGTTTTTCAGGTGGTAGGCTCCATTGCCCTTCACGCTTCTCCCATTTTTGGGTTTCCTCGTCCGTGTAAATATCGAAATGTTCAATGGTTTTATCGTTTTCCTTTGTTTGGTAGTAAGTGGAAAAACAAACCATATCGCCTGTACTGTCAAAAAGTGGGTATAATTGATAGCCGTCCGACGGGGCCAATATTTGCAATTTAGGTACAAACTTCGATTTTGCTACTTCACCCCAATAATCCTCTTTTTCGTCAAAATACCACAGTTCTGCTACTTCACATTCGCTCATAAGGTATGTAAAGATGTCGAGGTCTTTAAACTGCATCTTATTGTCGTGCCACACCTTTTCAAGCATTGAAAACAACTTTTCGCTTTTTTCATTTTCTTCTGGTGCAACCTTTTTGAACTTCACACCGTTACCAAGCAAGAAACCTGTGGAGCGCTTAACGATTAACTTCTGGAATGCAATACCAATTCTGGTAACTTCCTCCAAGTCGTTTATCATTACTTCATTTCCTTCACTGTCAAACTCCCCTGTTGGTCTTTTGACCTCCTTCTTCTTACGTACAGATGTATCGAACACGCTATGCTTTTTCACATCGTATTGTTTCTCCAATGCTTCTGGCGTTATCCCTTCAGCGAACAAATCATCTGGCTTTTTTTTCAAGGCAGATTGTATTTGGTTAAAATCGCCTCCTTGCAATAATTCTTTGATTTTTTCTTTCATAGCTTTAAAGTATTTCTGATAATTGTTTAGCTGTCATACCTTTTTTATCCGCATTTGGATAGAAGGTATTTACCAAAGCATCCGCAAAGTCTGGTGAGCGCTTAATCCGCTCTTTTATTTTTTCTTTCGGTTCAATCTGTATTTGCCCCTGGCTTGTAAAGTTCCATTTCGTATTTGTCAACTCTTCCTTCAAATGGCTGTTAGGCGCCAACATTGGATTGTTTTTGTTTACAGGGTTCAACCAATCCCGTATGGCCCAATATAAATATGAACGCATATTTGTAAATTCATATTCATTTGTTACATCTGTCAAACCCTTTGCCCCCTCTGAAAATTTGCAGGAATAAACATTGTTATAACCAAGCTCACTTAACCGAGAATAAACCCCGGCACCTTCTCCAATGGTATCAATAAATACTTGATTCTTTTTAGGGTTTTTGTTTTTGTCTATTTGGTTTAACACCATTCCTACTACGTGCATGTGGTCTGCACGCCCCCCACTTTGATGTTGTTTGAATCCTGGCACTATATTTTTATAACGGATGCAAAGCATGGAGCTATCTCGACCCATACCGGCAACATCAACGCCAAGGTTTTGTTTTCCTTCCAGTTTTAATTCTCCATTAGCTTTTGCTTCCAAGTATCTTTTTTCGGCTGCTTCTATCCATGTGAGCGGTATGAGTACATCCTCAGATTCATGCGGGAATAATCCAAGCACCTTAATCCTAAACAGGTCGTTTGGTCTATAAAATTTGTGTTCAAACTCAAAATCTCCATTTTCTTCTATGAAGTCATTTTCGCTAATTTGTTCGCACCACGTATCAACCTTGTCTTTTACCCATTCATAATCTACCTGACCGGGTATTTCAATTTTTCGATATTCGTCAAGCGTTATTTCTCCTTGCTTGTGTTTTATGAAGTTTTCAACGTTGGGTGATTTAAGACAATTTAGTCTGAATGGTTTAAAACGATTTGATTTTACAGAGTTCGCAGCATACCCTGTGACCCTATTCGGGTTAAAAACAATGAGCAAACGAGAATTCCCCTGTAAATTACCCTCTATCGCTGACCATGTTCGTTCTGGAATACCTGAAGCCTCCGTTACAACAAACATCGTATTAACAGCATGAAAACCAGTCCATGCCTCTTCATTGTAGTTGTCGGCTTTAAAACCTGTCAAAAACCATTCTTCGTGTTCTGTTCTTATATCATTCGCGACAAAACGCCCTGGCATCGGAAATACTTTGCAAGCTGCATTGTGAAACCGTGTAACTTCCGGAAACATAATATTCGATACCTGTCTGTGCGTTGGTGCTGTCATGGCTACTTTCGTATTTTTTATCAAATCACCATTTTCATCAAATTCAACTGTTAGCTGTAAAAATAAATATGCTGCCAATGCCGAGACAAAATCCTTACCCCTTGACGTGCCGGAACGAACTGATACCATTTTTTCATTCTGAATAGCTTGTAATATTTTTTCTTGTTCATTATCTAACCTTGCATTGCATAATTCATAAGCTGCCTTGCACCAATCGTTCTGCCAATCGACCCATGTATCTGTTCCTATGTCAAGACTTCTCTTCATTGTTTCTTTTCCGTTTTTCTGCAATTCTTTTTTGCATTTGAATAAATGGGTCGATTGTTAACTCCCCTTTTATTTCATGCATATTTGTAAATTCACCGGACGTTGTATTGTTTAACGCATAAATAACAGCTGTTGGATTTGGTAGTATTTTTTTCTTTATTGATTTTACTTCTGCCGGTTTAGCGTTTCCTTCGTTATCTACTTTCATTGTAGTGTGCTTTTCCTCATAATCAAACCCTTCAATCAATCGTTCAAGTGAGGACATAGCTTTTTCTTTAATCTTTATTTTTTTGGATTGGATTCTCTTCAGGTCTGCTTTTTTAAATATCTCTTCAATTTCTTCAATTTTACCTTTATCATCAGGACCTTGACCATATACCCAATTGTGAAAAGTTGAATAAGAAATACCGTACGCAACACAACAATCATCAATCCTGTACTTATCAGTTGCGTATTCGTTACAAATCTGTTTAGCTACCTTTATCTTCGTTGTCTTTCTCATTTTCTAAATACGTTTGAACTATATCAAGCATTTTCAAAAAAGCCACTGTACTTGATTTGATTTTCATTTGTTTTTTAAACTCGGTCAATTCCCGAATAAATTCCTTAAATGGTAAATGAATGATACGGCAATTTTCCTCTTCCAAATTTTGTTTTTCAAGTACATCCAATAACACCTTCACCTTTTCCGCTCTTGCTGGTGTAAAGAGAAATTTTATTTCATGTAACTCTATATCTTTTTCATTTATGGTTGGTAAGGTTGTAATATCAAAATCCGGAAAATTTAATTCACTTAATCCAGAATACTTTTTTTCTTCCAATGATTCAAGTTCGCTATACAATTCCTTTAAGATTGCCACATCATCCTTACCAACAAGGGCGTTATGCGATAACTGGTAAGCCAGTTGTTTATCCTTGTCAATATCACTAACATATAACAATAATATATTCTCCAACCCTGCTTTCCCTGCCGCTTTAACACGGTGGTTGCCTGACATGATTAAAAACTTACCATCATCACGTTTAAGGGCAAAAGGTAATTGAGACAAAAACTTATCCTCTGCTACATTATCAACCAGCTGTTCGAATACCTCTTTGTCCATGTAGTGAGCATTGCGTTCAAGAAAAACACAATCATCAAACTCGACATAAGCCAATTGATACGGCTCGATTAGCTTATTTACTTCACTAAGTTTTTTATTTACAATTTCCGTGTTTTCTTTAGCCATTCCTGATAATTTTTTTAATTTTTAACTTGTTAAAATCACCGCAATAAATTAGTTTTCCTTTATCTCTTCTTTGAAGCTTAAAAGCTCCACGGTATTTCATGCTTACAGGTTTGTTTGAATAAACCGTTGTTTTTAACCCGTCAAAGAAATAATTGAATTTTTCAACTAAAAAATCTCTCACATCTTCTGATTTCAACAAATACAACATTAATTTACTCAAACGCCTTTCCTTTGACGGCACAACAAAATCTGAATGTAAAAAACATCTCTCTTCATCTGATAACCTTAGGCTGAATGCTGCAAATCCAAACACCATATCATCTGCTAAGAATATCAACCCACAACCACTACACCTGATGCGCTTGTTTTTAAAAGAGGGAGTTTTGTTTTACCTCTGGCTCTTTAGGTCCCTTATAACCAAACTCCTCAATTTCATAACCTGTTTTTTCTTTCAACCATTCAGCAAATAACCGCCTGTGACAAAAATCACCTGACTTTTCAAAACACAATAGTGCAATATCTTTTCCACCATGTATTTTTGAAATCATACCTACATCTTCTCTTATCTTATCAATACTGACATTTTCCAATATTTTAAGATATTCAGGTATGTATTTCTCTTTTTTCATATTTAACATATCCCTCCTCGGAGCCAAATACTTCATCGTATTGCCTTTGAAAAAATTAGGCACTCCAATTGAAATCCCTACCGGCACAATATCGCTTTTTGCCAGTTTTCTCATATTTCCGTAATAAGACGTATAAATTTTCATATCCGCATCTTTTAATTCATTGTAAGATACTCATTATTAGACTTATTACCAAATTATAATGCTGTTTTTTCTTCATCCTCCACCTCTTTTTCTTCCAACTCTGAATAGATGTATTCAGCATCTTTTTTAAACTCCGAATAAAGTCCGTGAAAGCTCCTGTACGTCTCGATGTATTTTGAGATAACAACTTTCTGGACTCCGAGAAGTTCGGCCAATAAAACACAAAGCCCGTATTGCATTTTCTTGTAACCAAGAAAGCAATACGGGTCGAACATGCGAACGATTGTACCTACAAATAATGAATTATAGAGAGTTAGCGCCCTTTGCGCTTTAGGTCGGTTTTTGAGCTTTATGTATTTTCCCCAAAGTCCGGGAATGATTGAAGTGTCAAATTCAGCAGGCTCTTCTACAAGCCCTGCAAAGATTTCAGGATATTTATCCTTTAACGCTCTTGCAATGTACTTTTCATTTTCAATCATACGTCATTCTATTTTCATAACAAAAATAGAAAATTTTCAATACGATTTGTAGAATGTTGTTATATTTTTATAGCTTTTTTGTTGATAGCTGTCTTTCAATTTTCATTACAGAAATAGGGTTCACACCAAATGTGCCATTTTCATCCGGTTTGTAAGGTGCATTCTCGGGAATTATTGTAACCTTTTTAACAACACCATCTATAATCATTCCGGGTTTTATTTCAGACAAGCCCAGATTTTCAAGAAGAGTTTTTACAAACTCGGTTTTATCTTTGAAGCGGATTTTCACATTTATTTCGATGTCGTGTCGGAGAATAGCAGCATCGTTCGGGTGTTCCTGTACTATCTCGAATTTCACTATTTCAGTATTTCTGAACATCTTCTTTAATTCGGTTTTCTTGTGGTTTTTCTTCCAAGTGAGTTGGCAGTACTTGTACATGTTATTGTACTTCTTGTTTTGCCATGCATACAGGAATTTCGTTAATGCTTCTCGTGCTTTTTCGTTCATGATATAAAGATAATAATATGATTTATTGATTATTCGTTATCTAAAAAGAATCTTTGACCTAAAATATCAACATGTACATTTCTTTTTAATGCTCCCGGATAACTAATACCTTCTTGTTCTGCATATTTTTGCAATGATATTGGATTCAGATAGCTGAAAACAAGTTTAATAAGTTCAACCAATCCGGCATTACTCCACTTGCCTTTAAAAATCGTTTCCTCTAATTTTTCTATGCTTTTACGTTCATAATTAGATAGTTCCATGTCATTTAATTTATTAAACTGTTCATACATCTGAGTTGTAGGCAATAAGCCTACTAATGTCCGGTGTATTGATTAAACTCGCCACCAAGCCTTACCGCTCTGTCTCTTAGCGATTCAGCTATTTTATCCATCTCTTTTTCGACTTTTTCAATATACTCCCAACTTTCTTCATTATCAAAATTAACACCTGCATATATAAGTGCTGTGCAAATTCTCAATGCTTCTATTTTTGCTTCTTTTTGTTTCATGGTTTATTAACTTCGTTTTCCGTAGGCTTACATACCTACAACACATTGTAAATTTCATTGCGGTGTTATTGGTAAGTTGTTGCTGCATTGCTCTTTCTCCGGTGTCGTGTCCTGTCGGACACTGACACGCTCCGAAATCCGCAACGCAAACTTACAATTCACCGTTATAGCCCACATTTATGACACCAATCTGAGTACCATTTTATTTTTTCATATTTATAGCCCCATCGTCCTGTAATGATGAAATTAAAAGGCAGCCCAATCATAAGAATAATAAAAACAAAAGGCATCAATATTATTGACAGCCTCAAAATTACGCTGTTTGTTTTCTTTTTGGGTTCGTAAAACTCAAAAGGTGCAAACCTTACGATTTCTTCGTCTCTTATACATTCCTTTTGATACTTGGTTAATTCTCTTATGTTGTTTTCAAGCCATTGATTGATTTTATAGTCTGATACTTTTTGTAAATTCATTAGTCTCATTTTTAATTGCTTTGTGGTTTAATAATTATATCCTCTAAATATCCATATTCATTGATTTTACACCAGGAATAAGCCACACCTTGTATTTTTCTATGTCGGTGAAAAGTAGGGGTGTGGTACTTTTTAGCAAACATCGCCATCCAGTTTTCAAACATTTCTGGCATCGGAAGGCATAAAGGAAATATTTGCATCACCTTTTGTTGAAAAGACTTTTCATCACCGCTTAAACCACGCCCCCTAAAATTCAGATAATATTCCCGGTTCAATGTTTTTATAACGGTGTAATATCCTCCCATCAAAAAACTATTATTGTAGAAAACCCAAATAATACAAGGTTTAATTTGTGAATGCCGGCGCTTAAATTCAACCGACCTTTTAATTATTTCAGTCCGCTTTTTATGGATGTCACCCCAGGTAACTACTTCCCATTCTGATATTGGGCTTTTCTTTACGTAATAGCATACCTCCTTAGGAACGCTGAATGTTTCTCTTTCTATTCCATTCATAGGGATATTCCACCATAATTCAGCCGCTTTTCTATCCATTATTGTCATATCAGAATAACTTTAATTGTACACAATTCATTGAAGCCGTTTATATTGTCGAAAATATCTCCATGCTCAGAACAATCTAAATTTGAACCATAAAAGCTAAATCTACAATTTAGACACCGACATACAGACTTATTGTAACGACCTACAAGTGGTCTTTTGTATTTTACATCAACATTAGTCATGGCTCATAGCTTAAGATTAATCGCAATTGATTTGATACTGGCTATTTGGTGGGGCAAATTTCCAGTTGTGAGACGGTCGCATGTCATTAAAATATCTTTACTTGCAATATTGGTCCTCATTGCCTGTCTTTTTAACCTTCTATCCAAAACAAATATAACCCCCATCATAACCGCTTCCCTTATTTCGGCTTTTGTCACCCGGCTTCTTTCTTCAATTTCGAGGTTAAATTCTGCCCTTATAGACTTATCAATTATATCGATATCCTCCCGGATAAATTTATCAATATCGTAAAGGTTAGATATATGACTCACTGCATGTAAAACAGTTGCATGGTCTCTGGCACCAATCAATTCACCTATTTTGCTCGGTGATGCTTTTGTATAGATTTTTGAAAAATACATAGCAATTTGCCTTGCTTGTGCAAATTCCCTTTTGCGTGTTTTGCTCTGATACAATTCTTCTGGCAAATTATAATATACACAAACAATTTTGTTAATGTTTTCGATTCTATTCAACTCTTCTCTCATATTCAAAAAGTTTTTCACGCCTGTACTTCAAAAAATCATTAAGCGCTTTGTTTAACGTTATCCCGTCAAAACTACCGTAAAATGTTCCCTGTCTTCCGGCCTTGAATCTCTGGAAAAAAACCATCAACTCGGTAAGTTTCAAATAACCGTAATTCACAATAATCGTTCGCGCAATTGCTTCAACTTGTGCCATGTCTGGTTTCTCCCTTATTCCGCAAAATAACGCTAAATCAATAATTTGGGCTATAAGCCAGTTGTTCGCGCACTCTTCTCCAAAACTAACCTGAACCCGTTTTAAACTTGGTGCTTCTCCGGTAAAACACCGCTCCAAATTCTTTTCCATGTACTTTGCTTGCATTGACGGGTTGAATGTTTTTAAAAGGTTTTCCGGTGACTTGTATTTCTCAACCACCTGCCCCACCCATAGTGGTTTTGATTCTTTGCTCGAAGTCGGCAAGTAGCTTTTCTTTTGAATCACCTTTGTAATTTTCTCCATAACTGGTTTCATTTTGAGTTTTGATGTAATTTCCTTCAACGACTTTCACAAAATTTGTAGGCCTAAACAGCCAATCAAAATCCGCAGTCCAATTTCGCTTATTGGAGCCATTAAGGAATTTTGATTCTCCGGCAACCGTTAACATTTGCGAAATTTTTTCACGTCCATGCTCTTTCTCCCTGGCCCGAATTGCACTTTTCCTGCTTTTCGATATAATCGTAACCTTTGGCATTGCAGGACATTTTTCATGGAACTCAGAAACAATTTTACCGTAATCAATCCTTTCAATTTTCTCAGGGGGGATTAACGGATTTTCAAATCCGAGTTTTTTTGTTTCTTCCCCCTTTTCTTTTCTTTCTTTTCTTTCTTTTCTTTCTTTTCTTTCTTTAGTTTGTTCAAGGGGTGTATCCACGGGTGTTCGAGGGGTGTGTCCATGGGTGTTCACGGAGTGTGTCCATGAGTGTTCCATTTGGTGTTCATCGCCATTCGTTTCAAGTGGATTGA
>JAGYOI010000399.1 GCA_018399395.1 Prolixibacteraceae bacterium | reverse complement strand
GCCTGTCATTTTTGTTTTCTAATGTACGTGTTGCCATAATAGCCGGGACATTGCACCCGAATCCCATGAGCAATGGAATAAACGATTTTCCGTGCAGTCCTATCCTGTGCATTAATTTGTCCATGATAAACGCGGCGCGGGCCATGTAGCCGGAATCTTCCATCAGGGAAATAAAAAAGAAAAGTATCAATATATTGGGCAAAAATATGATAACACTGCCCACACCGCCAATAATCCCGTTTACGAACAAATCCCTCAGAGCTCCTTCATGTATTGTACTGTTTATAAGATTTCCAAAAGCGGCAACACCCATATCAATCCAATCCATCGGGTAACTCCCTATCGAAAAAGTGGACTGGAACATCAGCCACATAAAAAACAATAATATCGGGAAGCCAAGTATTTTATGGGTTAACAGGTCGTCAAGGTTACGCACTTTTCCGTAAAGTTGCTTTGGTACCCTGTATGTTTCCTTTAGCGCTCCTGCAATAAAACCGTATTTAGCATCGGGAATGATGGTTTCGGAGGGTTCGGTATATTCCTGTTCCAGCTTTTTGATAACGTTATTTGCTCCGGATTGTATTTTTTCAAAATTCGGAAGGCTTTTAAGTTCTTCTAAGGTGGTTTTATCGGCTTCGATAAGTTTTACTGCAATATAACGAGCAGAATATTTGTCTGTTATTTCAGGATTTTTATAAAGTTCTCCCTGAATGTTTTTAATACCGCTTTCAATCATTTCCCCGTAATTGATATGGACTGACCTTACTTCCGGGGTTCGGTCTTCATAAACTTCAATTAGTTTTTCGAACAACCCGTCAATGCCTTTCCCTTTGGAAGCTACAGTAGGAATAATGGGGATACCCATCATTTTGCCCAACCCTTCATAATCGAATTTCACCCCTTTCTTTTCCAGTTCATCATACATGTTCAGGGCTATCACCACTTTTATGTCCATGTCGATAAGTTGTGTGGTGAGATAAAGGTTGCGTTCAAGGTTCGATGCATCAACCACGTTTACCACAATGTCGGGCATTTTTTTTGCAATATGGTTGCGCACATACAGTTCTTCGGGCGAGTACTCTGTCATAGAATAAGTCCCCGGCAAATCGACAATATTGAAACGATAGCCGTATTTTTTCATCACGGCTTCTTTTGCATCTACCGTCACGCCTCCGTAGTTTCCTACCCTTTCACGCGATCCGGAAGCATAATTGAACAAAGTTGTTTTTCCGCTGTTCGGATTTCCTACTAAAGCAATGTTGATATTTTTCTTTTTCTCCCGGGCGAAAACTTTCAATCTTTCTTCTATGGTAGTACCGTTAAAACCAGTTTCCTGAATATTTTTTATGTCGGTTTCAGACACAACTTCCACCATCCGGGCTTCGCTTCTTCGCAGAGAAAGGTTGTAGCCCATTATCTCATATTCCACGGGGTCTTTTAACGGGGCATTTTTAATTACCGTAACTTTTTTGCCCTTGATAAAACCCATTTCGATAACACGTTTCCGGAAAGCCCCATATCCGTACACTTTTATAATAATACCCGACCCGCCTGTTTCCAGTCCGGCCAGTGATTTATCCCGGACTTCGAAATCGCCGGGAAAACAGGAATTGTATGTTTCTTTTTGTTCCATTTTTTTGCTATTGGCTGCTGCCTGCTACTGTAATTGCTGCTACAACTGTTCATCAACGGACCACAACCCGATTCAAATGTTTTCATTACTGGGGTTATGCCCGGTACGTATTAAGTAAGTTATTTCTAAACTCATAAATTGACTTTCGATTGAAGCAGGCAGGGTCATTGCCTTTTTCTTTTACATACGAAGTAAATAAATCAAGCCAAAATGCTAAAGCTGCTATTACGAATGTTAAATGTTTTAGTGTTTCCATTTTGCCTCCTTAACTGTAGTTTACTTGATATACAAAACAAGAGATAAATCGAAAAATTCGCAATCGCTAATAGTAGTGAAATTTACTTTGTTTTTATCACTAATATAAGTGATAAAAGACCCTCGTTGAGCGATATAATTTCTTTTGAAACAGCGCAAATCACAAGTCTGGCCAAACTCAGTATGTTTGTTTTAT
>JAGYOI010000398.1 GCA_018399395.1 Prolixibacteraceae bacterium | reverse complement strand
AACTGCTCACAGAGTACCAGCAGTTAACCGGTTTTCAAAAAAGAAAAATCTTCTGGCAAATATCGGGACTGATTCTTATTTCAGGCATAATCATCACGTTGCTCATCGATTTTGTTGGAAATCAAAGCATCACATGGTCAAAATACCCTGCCACGGTGAGCCTGGTTTTGTTTATCAATTTTACGCTGAATACATTTATGCGCAAAAAAGTCCTACTCATGGGGGCCCTCAGTTTTTTGTCGGTTACCGGCCTGTTTATGCTTTTCGATATTTATGCCGGCGACACAAGCCGGGAGATAAAACTGGGAATTCCTATTATAGTGGTTGCCTATCTAACTGTTTTTATTCTCATTTTTTTGATACGGAAAGCAGAGCAGAAAGGCTTGAATATTATCGCTTATTCCATGATTGCTGCAGGGATGCTGAGTGTTTGTACTGAAGGAATGATTTCCGTTTATGCAGGAAACTCAATGTACTTTGGATGGAGCCTGATTGTGATGGTTTCCGTTATTTTTATTGCCATACCTCTATTCTATATTCACTACAGGCTAAAAAAAGCAACCGACCTGAAACGGTTTTTTCATATTTAGCCTCTTTTATTCAAAAATAATATTCATTTAACTCATTACGATTAAGTTACACTAATTTTTCTGCGAAAACCAAGTGTAACTAAATCGGGCTAACCTGCTTTATTATCCATTAATTCCTTATTTTATGAATAGGGCAGGTTAGGTGATGTATCATTAATTAACTATTTTTGTTTTGTAAAAAATCAAAAAATTATTTTTACTGTAGTTTCTGCCGGGCATAGGAAATCAGTTTACCGGTAGATATTTTTCCTAAAAAACCATCCAAAGTTCATTCCACAAATCCCGGCCCAGCACGAAAAACAAAAGCAAACTGGCCACCCAGCCATGATATAGTCCCAAAGCCCAAAGGTTTCTCCATTTGAAATATGCAGTTAAAAACACCAGTTCCATAAAAAATGTAAAAATCATTAAAGGCAGACTGGGATAATGAACCCATGCAAACACCAGGGAAGTCAGCAGAATGATTTGAATTTTACTGAGCTTTATAGTGGTTATTGATCGTAAATTTCCGGCAATTAATGCTACCATCAGAAACTGCTGAATGATTCCCCATGCAGGATAAAACAAAAAAACGGGAATTACATGCCAGTTTAAAAAAACGACATTGTACGAAATGCCATACCAAACAATGGCTGCAACCATAACCAACGCAAAGGGCAAAAGAAAAAAAAACGACTGCTTGAAATGGTTTTTCCTAAAACCCCAATGCTGAAGAATATGCCTGTTTCCCTTGTATCTTTTATAAATGTAAACCGACCAAAAGATGCACGCAGCCGCAATATAAAACGCACGGAAATTCAGCCAGTCCATTAAAACATATTTTAGTAAACCTGTTGCCAAAACTGCTGATATTTCAATCCACCGTCGTTTGTCAGTTACAATCATTAAAATATTAATTAATTAACTGAATAAAAATAAGTTAATAATAAGTAAAAAAAGGTAAATAGCTGAAATATATTTTGGCACAAAACATTTTAATTGAAAAAAACAATTACTTTTAGCCCATGCGGATAAATAAAATCGTTTTAATTTTTTTGTTGTTATTTCTTGTTTTTACAGTAAGTGAGTGGAGTGTTGCTTCCAACAGAGCAGATGATCCAACTCCGCTGATTGAAAAATTTAAACGAACAACCACAAAAAACGCTTCTGAATTACCTGCTGCCAAACTACTGCAAACCGCACTTTCCGGTTACGAAATCCTTAAGAAAGAGCATACAATTAATCGTCCGGAAGTGATAACCATTATCGATTTCAGCTTGCCGTCGGACGAAGAAAGGCTTTGGGTGCTCGACCTTGTAGAGGCGAAAGTGTTGTATCATAGCCTGGTTTCGCACGGGCGAAATTCGGGCAATGTTATGGCCGAAAAATTTTCCAACAAACCAGGTTCCTATGCCAGCAGTCCGGGTTTTTATACCACCGGTGAAACCTATTTTGGGAAACATGGCTTTTCCCTCCGGCTCGATGGTATAGAAAACGGGATTAACGATAAAGCACGTAAACGCGCCATCGTTATTCATGGTGCAG
>JAGYOI010000397.1 GCA_018399395.1 Prolixibacteraceae bacterium | reverse complement strand
TATTACAATCATGTTGCCAGATTCGAGTGCTTACTTTGTCCGGGTTTGTTTCAACAAAACCTTTCCTGAACTTGATTCGGGGCGCAACTCATTGAATTGCACGTTGTTAGTATTATTAATTACTTTACAGACAAAAACCGCTTACATTATATCATTAATGAGTTAATCATGTACTAAGATACAACAAAATTTCCAGAAAAAAAATAAATGTTGTTATTTTATCTTTTTAGACTGGGCTCATGCATCCAAAATCATCCATATGTTTGATTGTTGTCAATAGATTTTGGAAAATTCGTAAACAACACCTACTTTTAAGGCCGCATTTTTGAAGAATATATAAATGACATTTCAATGAAAAAAGCATTTGACCCTGTAAAGAATTATGAGGAAACCAAAAAGAAAATTGGTTATGTGGACAGGAAGCAGGCCACGCAGGAAGATTATGACCGGATTGGCTTTATGTCCGGGCTGGAAGTGCATCAGCAATTGTTAACAAAACGAAAGTTGTTTTGCCGTTGTCCTGCCGGCATTTATCACGAAGATGATGATTACGATGCTGAGATTGTCCGTCACATGAGGCCTACATTAAGTGAGCTTGGAGAATATGATGGGACTGCCCTCATGGAATTTAAAACCAGGAAAAATATTTTCTACCGCATCAACAACGAAAATGCCTGTACGTATGAGGTGGATGATACGCCACCCTTCAAAATGGATGATGAAGCACTGGAAATTTCCATCGAAATATCGCTGCTTTCCAAACTGAATATTGTAGGCGAAGTACATATTACACGCAAACAATATCTCGACGGCAGCATTCCAACTGGCTTTCAGCGTACAGCTATCATTGGGGTTGAGGGTAAAATCCCCATTTCCAACAAAGATATCCGCTTGATTCAGTTGAGCCTTGAAGAAGATTCCTGCCGTGAAATTTCCGATGTGGGCCACGACAGGGTGTATAAAACCGACAGGCTGGGAATGCCACTCATTGAAACGGTTACCTATCCCGATTGTAAAAATCCGGATGAAGTGAAAGAAACATGTGACTACATTCGTTTTCTGAACCGCAGTACCGGCAAAGTGCGTACTGGCATTGGTGCCGGCAGGGAAGATGTCAATGTGAGTTGCAAGGGAGGCACCAGGGTTGAAATAAAAGGCGTTGCTCATACCAAATGGATACCTGACCTGACCCATGTTGAATCATTCAGGCAGTGGGCTTTGTTGCACATCAGGGATGAACTGAAAAGGCGCATCAAAGATACCAGTAAATGGAAAATACAGTCAAAACAACTGGAGTATGATGACTATGACATCACACATCCTGCCATTAAAATTGCCAAAAAAGAAGCTTATAAACTTTTGGCTGTGAGGCTTGCCGGGTTTAAGGGCATGTTGTCTCATTTTACACAACCCGAAAAAATGTTTGCCGATGAAATAGCTGACAGGCTGAAAGTGATTGCATGCATTGAAAAACCAAACATGGTGCATTCAGAAATGGTTGAGCCGGCTTTCAGTGATGCTGATATGGATAAGATAGGAAAAAAGGTGGCCTGGGATGCAGATAAAGATGCGTTAGTGATATTCTGGGGGCCTGATGATGACATTAAAACTGCCCTCGAAACCATTGAAGAACGTTGCCAGATGGCTTTTGACGGTGTGCCGAACGAAACCCGGAAATCCTTTGAAAACGGGACCACCATGTTTGAACGTGTGCTGCCCGGTGCCGACAGGATGTATCCGGATACAGATTCTGCACCCATCCCGCTCGAAAGTGAGTACATTGAAAGCCTGCGTCAGAACCTCCCCGTTGATATTTCTGACCGCATTGAACAATTCAGGAAGTGGCACATTCCAGAAGATACTTACCATTATATTCTAAAAAGAAACCTGTCTGAACTGATTGATAACATTGTCAACAACCTGGGCTATAAAGCCTCTTTTGTTGGGACGTTTCTTGGTCACTACCTGAAATTTGTAGAAGGACATTACAAAAAAGCCGCAGAGTTTGATTTTGATATGTTGTACAAGCTTTTTGAATTTTTAAAACAGCATAAGCTAGAAAAAGAACTGGCGTACAAAATGTTGCCGGTACTTTACGAGCATCCCAAAATGGATT
>JAGYOI010000396.1 GCA_018399395.1 Prolixibacteraceae bacterium | reverse complement strand
ACCGATGGCGAAATTCGTTGGCGTAAAAAAGTGGGTTTCTACTTCATCCGCATAAGCGATAACAATTGGGAATTTTTACACCGCTATTTATGGGAAAAACATAATGGCCCAATACCATCGGGGTACAATGTAATTTTCAAAGACAGAAACCGTCGCAATTGCACAATTGAAAACCTCAAGTGCATCAGCAACCAGGAGCTTGCTTTACACAACAGCATACACCGCTACCCAAAAGAACTGGTTGAATTATTTAGATTAAAAGGAAAGTTAAACCGACAAATTGAAAAACAAAATGGCGAAAAATAAACTCAGTGATTTACGCAATCATCTTTTCGAGAGTATTGAAATGCTGAAGAACAACAACGATCCGGAAGCAAGCCCACAGGAAAAGCTCGATTTGGGCACCGCAAAACAAATATCAGCCATTGCAGGCGATATAATTGATAGCTACAAGGTAGAACTGGAAGGTATCGAGATATTGTCGAAAGCACAAAATCCCGACTTCACATCGAAGTTCCTGGGCGAAAGCGGCGTGTTTAACACAAGCATGGACATCAAACAATTGAATCAGTAACGACCTATTTTTACTATGAAGATACCACAACTTATAGACCGGCTTAATGAAGATATAGTTGAAGTTTTATCACATTATTTAGAACTAAAACAACAGGGTACACGCTACGTGGCTTGTTGCCCTTTTCATAACGAAGACACACCTTCGTTTATGATTACACCATCTAAAAGCATGTACCATTGCTTTGGGTGCGGAAAAGGTGGCGATACCATAAACTTTATTCGGGAACACGAAAGCGTTGGTTTTATCGAAGCCTTAAAAATAGGGGCTAAAAAACTAAACCTGCAGGTTGATTTTGATAAGCCCGACGATTTCGACACCGACGAATATAAACATCTTGAATCACTCCGCATCGTTCTTCAAAAAGCAGCCGGTTTTTACCAACAGGCACTAACTAAAAATTTAGTTGCAAGTAAATATATAAAAGCCAGGGGTTACGATATAACGCCCGATAACAACCCATTTCAAATTGGTTATGCACCAAAAAGCAACGAGCTGCTGGCATGGGCAAAAGCCGAGAACATCAACCTTGAACTGCTTCGCGAAGTTGGGCTCATAAAACAAAACGAAGGTGCCGATTATGATTTTTTCCGTGATCGGATAATGTTTCCTATATGCAACAAAACCGGTAAAGTAATTGGTTTTACGGGCCGTTATATTGGTAAAAACAGCAAAGCGCCGAAATACCTTAACTCACCCGATTCGCCCGTGTTTGCAAAGGGTGAGGCATTATTTGCGCTGAACCTTGCCCGGCAGGCCATAAGTAAGCACGACCGCGCTTATCTTACCGAGGGCAATTTCGATGTAACCCGCTTACATTCCTTTGAAATAAACAACACAATTGCACCGTGCGGCACTGCACTTACACGCCAACAGGCTAAATTGCTGCGTAACTATACAAATAAGGTTACACTTATTTACGATGGCGACAATGCCGGGCGAAATGCGATAATGAAAAATGCAGAAATCCTCATAAAAGAGCAATTCTATGTAATGGTAATAGCATTGCCCGACGATAGCGATCCGGACGATTACTTCGAGAGTGTTCAGCAATTTGAGGAATATAAAGACGAACATCAAACCGACTACTTTTTCTACAAGGTTGAAAAAAACATGTCGAAATTTAAAAACCCGTCTTATAAAAGCGACTTCATTAAAGATACCTCTGCATTACTGGCTGTATACGATGATTCAAGTGTACACGAAGTATATGTTGAAGAACTGGGCAAACTGCTAAAGCCTAAAAAGGCATGGATGGATCAGCTTAAAGGTTATGTGGCCGAGAAAGCCCCGGTTGAAAAAAAATCGTACATCCCTAAGCAGGTCGATTTAGCCGAGTACCAGGACCGTGGTTTTTATGTAGATAACAATTGTTACTTTTTCTCGAATAAAGGCGAACCGGTACAGCGAAGCAATTTTGTAATGACTCCCCTTTTCCACTTCGAAACCGACACCGATGCAAAGCGCATATATGAAGTGAAGAATATACACGGCATGACCCGTGTAATTGAAATACATCAGAAAGACCTCGGTTCATTATCGGCATTCC
>JAGYOI010000395.1 GCA_018399395.1 Prolixibacteraceae bacterium | reverse complement strand
GGCGAATTGCCCTTTCCGGCCTACAGGCCGCCTTTTTATTTAAAACGGTTTATTGCATTGAAGTCTAAAAATAGTGTGCTTAATCAGGTGATGAAGCAAAAGTAATGGCTTTACGAATCGACCAACTCACATTTTATCGATCCGATATTAAAATTCATTTTAAGCAATACCGGTAGGCGGCGTTCGTCGTTTGTAAGCCAAACGACCATCGGGTCTTTTTTGTTGAAAAATTTCCCTTCAATGTTTAAAGGTTTCAGTACCATACATTCTTTTTTGCCAAAATTGGTTTTAATGGTTTCTATTCCCCCGTATTCCATTTCAACAATATACCATTCGCCGGTATCCCAAAAGGGCAGGTCAATAATGTCACCTTTCTTTAGTGTGTCAAGTATTCCCGAATAACGTAAGCTGTAAAAGAGTGCTGACACATCGCACACACCGGGCATGATTTCATGCCAGCCTGTTTCGGTGCTGTATGCCGAGTCGCGCTGATGGTAATAATGCACTTCGTTATTGAACTTGTAATTCTGTTCGCTAATTTTTTTGGTCGATTTTATCGGATATTGATTTTCTTTGTTGATCAGGCTTTCAAATGAGTCGTTCACCTTGTACAACATGTGCGCAAAGCCAGTGGTGTAGCCGTAAAGCTGAGCATTCAAAACTTCATTGTTTTGATACATGGAATCGGTAAGGTGGAAAAAAACTTCACCACCTTTTACAAATCCGAATTTAACATCGAATTTAAGCGATTCGCGAATGTTTTGAGAATGCGAAAATATTGGTAATAAGTATAATAAGAATAAAAATAATGTGCGCATAAACTTTGTTTTATAACTTAAAAAACTCACATTTGCCAATAAAATTGTTTGAACTAAAAACTAACCAATATTTGTACCAAACAATTAGAGTAATATAAATATATAATTGAGGCAATAGATTTTTTTTTATTTTTGCACGGCAAAATGAAATCAAATACGTTATAATTCGTTAAAAATATGGCAAATACATCAGATATTAAAAACGGGTTGTGCATTGAATATAACGGGCAGTTGTTTTCAATTGTACAATTTCAACATGTAAAGCCCGGTAAGGGAGCTGCATTTGTACGTACAAAGCTTAAAAACCTGAAAACAGGAAAAGTAGTTGATAATACGTTTAATGCAGGAGCAAAAATTAACCCGGTGCGTATTGAGCGTCGTCCATATCAATATCTGTATAAGGATGATATGGGGTATAATTTCATGCATACCGAAACTTTTGAACAGATTACCCTTCAGGAAGATTTGGTTGACAATGCAGGCTTATTAAAAGAAGGCAATGTAGTAGAAATTAATTTCCATGCCGAAACCGAGACCCCGCTAACGCTTGAGATGCCTCCGTTTGTTGAGTTAGAGGTGAGTTACACCGAGCCAGGCGAAAAGGGCAATACGGCATCGTCAACAGCTCAAAAACCGGCTACACTTGAAACCGGAGCTGAAATTATGGTTCCAATTTTCATCAATACCGGTGATATAATTAAAGTAGACACACGCGATAATTCTTATTCCGAAAGGGTTAAGAAGTAAAAAGAAACATAAGGTAAAGTCTTCGCATATATAATATACGATGGCTTTATCTTTTTTTTAAATTTGAACCCTGAATAGAACCTGAAAACCGTAAAAAATGGGAACAGCTGACAACGGAGTCAATAAGAAAGACCTTAACCGTGAAACAATTCTTGAGATTGCCCAGGATATTTTCAGTAAGTACGGTTATAAAAAAACCACGCTCGACGATATAGCCAATGCAGTTCGTAAGGGTAAAAGCTCACTTTACTATTATTTTAGCAGCAAGGAAGACCTTTTTCAGGCTGTAATTATTAAAGAAGTTGAAATTTTAAAGCGTTCGCTTGAAAAGGTCGTTTTTCGTTCGCTTGATCCTGAAGAGAAACTTCGCGAGTACATTCTGACTAAACTTACCACCTACCGGAGCTTGGCGAATTTGTATAATGCCTTAGAAAACGATGTTGCGGCCATTGGGTTTATCGAAGAAGTAAAGGAAAAGAATGCCAAAGACGAGATACGGATGATTAAACGTATTTTAATTGAAGGCGTTCGCCGCGATAAGTTCCAGATTGAAGACCTTAA
>JAGYOI010000394.1 GCA_018399395.1 Prolixibacteraceae bacterium | reverse complement strand
AGTTAAATCAAGCAGAAAACCTATTAAGTATATAACAAAAAAACAGATAAATGGCAATACATTTATGCAACAGGAAATCACCTTAAAAAATATAATAAGATGAAAATTTTAATAATCGGACTTCTTGCTTTTTCACTGTGGTCAGTACTTGCTACCCATATTTATGTATGTAAGATACTGGAATTATGTGATGATCCGGGAACAAATCAAAATATTGAGATCCGCCTGTCGGAAGCAATGGCTGAAGATACCTTAGATGTTACAATGGCTGACGACACATTAGAAATTGGGCTATCGCAGGAACAAGCAGTTGCCCCCAAAAAACATATCGTCCACTTTGCATTTGACAAATCTGAATTTCACCCCGATTCATTTACCGACAAATATCTTGATGAATCTATGAATTACCTGAAACAAGATACGCAGGCCTTGCTTAGTATTACTGGGCATACCGATGCAATTGGGTCGAAAGTTTACAATCAGGGCCTGGGGTACAGACGGGCTCAAAGCATGCAGCATTATTTTGAAAGCAATGGCGTGCGTCCGGGTAGGATAACACTTCAGTCGCAAGGTGAGGAAGAACCTGTAGATGATAACAATACAGTTGCAGGTAGGGCAAATAACAGAAGAACAGAAATTACCATAAAAAACTAAAATCATGTCAACTTTAATAATTCTTTTCGCACAAACAAAAAGTGCAGCAATCATTGAAATACTTTTATTACTATTGGTTGCCGTAATCATTGGATATTTAACCTCATGGTTATATTATAGGTCAGTTTATCAAAAGAGAATTGAAGTTCTCGAATCCGAACGCCATGAATTTAATAACCATATTATCAACCTGAATGCCGATAAAAGCAATCTGAAGAAAAGCATTGATGATAAAAACCGGGAGATTGAATATTTGAAAATGGATGTTAATGCCCTTAAAGCCCTTAATAGAGAGGCACTTCATGAAACTGAAAACATGAACATTAAAAAGAAAAGGGCAGAGCAATTGCTTATTCAAAAAGATGAAGCCTTGGTGCAACTTTTACATGGCAAACAATTACTTGATTATGATAGTTTTGGAACAGCAACTGAAGCCGAAAGGGATGATTTGCAAATGATAAGTGGGATTGGTTCATTAATTGAGGGACGGCTCAACACTTTAGACATTTATACCTTCAGGCAAATCAGCAAATTTACACCTCGTGATATTGATACAATAAATAATGCAATATTATATTTTCAAGGAAGAATTGAAAACGATGAATGGGTAGCACAGGCCAAAGAACTCTTGAATAGTGAAGAAGAGCGGATGGAATTACTGGAGAAGATTAGGAGGAGGAAAGAACTTATTGAATACAACAGGATTGGGGTTGCTAACATGGAAGAGGCCGATGACCTTACTGTTATTAGTGGTATTGGTGGTTGGATCAAAGAAAAGCTTAATGCCCTGGGAATTTACACGTTCAAGCAAATCAGCAATTTTACCAATGATGATGTGAAAACGGTTACCGAGGCCATTGAATTTTTCCCCGGAAGAATTGAAAGGGATGAATGGATGCAACAGGCCAGTGAACTTGTATTAAAAGCTGGTGAAATGTCAGAACTTCTCAGGACAATCGAAGGTAAGAGGGAGATGATTAATTTCGATAAGATAGGTGTTGCCTATCTTCACCAGGCAAATAATCTGACACTGATTAATGGAATTGGTATTTGGAGCGAAGAAAGGCTCAATATGTTGGGCATCTATACTTTTGAACAAATAAGCAGGTTAACCCCTTCGGATATAGAAACCATCGCCGGGGTTCTGAATATTTCACCTGATCGTATCGACAAACATAAATGGATTTATCAGGCCGGTAAACTGGCAAACAGCCATACGGCCACAACAATGTTCACGATAAATTAAGGCCTTCAACAGGCAGGTGTGAAATATGTAACAATTACTTATCACAGTGTAACACTATAAATAAACATTATGAAAGCATCATATAACACCGGAAACCTTATAGCCAGCTTGTTTATAGGAGCTTTAACCGGAGCCGTAATTGGTATTTTATTTACCCCGAAAACCAGGATCAAAATTGTAGGTGGTAAAGATAAGGTAAGTGATAAACCTCCCAAAAATAGTCGTTCTACCC
>JAGYOI010000393.1 GCA_018399395.1 Prolixibacteraceae bacterium | reverse complement strand
GGACATTTGGATTGTATAATACCTATAACCATATTAACCCGTTTGTAGTTTATCCTAATATGCTGGATGAAAATGAAACAAATAGCGAAAAAATCAGAACACTTACTGTAGCCGGATTATTTCCCATCATCCCATCAGTAAGTTATGGATTTAAATTTTAGAAAATGCCGATGTAACTTATATTCGTTATATTTCTCACTATAACACCCAAGGATTCAACCATTTTTTATACTTTTGCACTCTTTTTCACAGCAGAACATATGGAATATCAGTTATTTTCGTTAAGTAATGGAATAAGGGTCATACACCAACAGGTAGATTCACCAGTTGCCCATTTTGGGGTAATTATGAATACCGGCTCACGTGATGAAACGAAGAAGGAGCAAGGGATTGCACATTTTATTGAACACACCATATTTAAGGGAACCTCCAATCGCAAATCGCACCAGATAATTAACCGCCTCGAAGATGTTGGGGGCGAATTAAATGCTTACACAACCAAAGAAGAAACTGCAGTTTACGGCACATTTCTGAATGAATTTTATCCAAGGGCCATTGAACTGATCAGCGACATTGTAAATAACGCATCGTTTCCTGATAAAGAAATCGAACTGGAAAAAGAGGTGGTTATCGAAGAAATAAATTCGTACAACGATTCACCGTCGGAACTTATTTATGATGAATTTGAAGAACTGGTTTTCGACAAACACCCCATAGCCCGTAATATACTCGGCACACCCAAAAAAGTCAGGGCGTTCGACCGCGAAATGATAAAATCATTCATCAGGAGAAATTACCACACTTCAGAAATGGTTATCTGTTCGGTTGGGAAAATACCCCCCCAACGGTTTGAAGGTTTGGTTAACCGTTACTTTGGCATGCAACCCGAAAAAAACGGGGGGCTGAACCGTGAGCCATTTAACGGTTACACTCGCCGCATCAGTGAAATCAACAAAGACACTTTTCAGTCGCATTGCATTATTGGCACCGAATCGTTTAACCTTAAGCACAACATGAGATTGCCAATGGTTTTGCTCAGCAATATTTTAGGCGGCAACTCCATGAACTCGAAGCTTAATATGGCCCTTCGCGAAAAACACGGGTTGGTTTACGGAGTTGAAGCCAATTACACCCCATATACCGATACCGGAATCTTCATGATTTATTTCGGCACCGAACGCACTAATCTGTTTAAAGCACTCGATCTTGCCGAAAGAGAAATGAAATTGCTAAGAAAAAAGAAACTGGGGCCACAAACACTGGCCAGGGCGAAAAAACAAATGATAGGCCAGCTCGCAATTGCAAACGAAAACCACGAAGACCTGATGCTTACCCTCGGCCGCAGCCTGTTGTATTTTAATAAAGTTGACACACTGCCGGAAGTTTTTCTGAAAATTGATAAAATTTCATCGGATGATTTATATAATATTGCCAACGAAAACCTGGCCGTTGAAAACATGTCGAGATTAATATTCCTGTAACGATGGAGTTTACGCACGAACTTGAGCAATACATAAACGGACATATTTTACCCGAAGAAAATTTCCTGAACGAACTTGAACGGGAAACCAACCTCACCTGCGTTCATCCACGCATGCTTTCGGGTCACATACAGGGTAAAATACTATACATGCTTTGTAAAATGATTCGTCCGAAACGAGTACTCGAACTGGGCACTTACACTGGTTATTCGGCCATTAGCATGGCAATGGCACTCGACCGCGATGCCACCCTGCACACCATCGAAATTTTTGACGAACTGGATGGCATTATACACAAATACATTGGCAAAGCCGGCTTGCAGGATAAAATCCATTGTTATTTTGGCGATGCTATGGAGCTGGTGCCCGGTATCGACGGACAGTTCGACCTGGTTTTTATTGATGCCGATAAACGCAAATACCCCGATTATTACGAGTTGGTTTTTGACAAAGTAAATCCTGGCGGCTACATTATTGCCGATAATATTTTATGGGATGGAAAAGTAGCGGATGAAAACGAAAAAAACGACCCGCAAACCAACGGCATTATAACATTTAACCAAATGGTACAAGTCGATCCACGGGTTGAAAATGTCATCTTTCCATTCCGCGACGGGATGATGATTGTGCGTAAGAAATAATGCACTGCCTTT
>JAGYOI010000392.1 GCA_018399395.1 Prolixibacteraceae bacterium | reverse complement strand
AATTGAGTTTAGCGGTGGCTTTACCGATTTGCACACGAAAACTTACCAAAATATTCTTGCCGGGAAAGGGTTTGGGCTGAACGATGCTCGTAAAAGCATTCAAATAACGCACGACATCAGGGAAATGAAACCCATTGGGTTAATTGGGGATTATCATCCTTTTTTAAGATAGGTAAAAGCATTATTGAAATGCTCAAAGTTTTGTCAAATTCAGAAGAAGATAAAGCAATTAAGTTTCTGGATGAATCTGGCTATTTATTAGCATCAGAAAAAAACAGAGAAGCATTACAAGATGGGATTCAGAAAATTGAGAAGGGGGAACATGGCAAACAAATAAACATTGATGAATTGTGGAAATAGATTTCTCTTTGAGATATCATTATTCCTAATTTGCACACTCAGTAGTGCGAAAACATTCGATTAATCCTGCATTATGTGCAACTTTTACATTTTGACGCTCTAAGAAATGGGCGATTTCAAGTTCCTGATTTTATAGAATGATATTTTTTATGAATTGCTTCATTTTGAAAAATTAGTAAATAATACTAAGAAATAACATTAGTAAATATTACTAAATGTACTCATTCCTACATTCTACGATGCTTACTTGATGAACAATCCAATGATCAATTTTCAGTGTCCAGCACCTATCCTCCAATTTCCCAAGCTATTAGTTATCAGTCAATATCGTTTTTTCTCTTTGCGTCTTCGCGTCTTCTTCTTTGCGGTGAAAATATTGTCTTTATGAATATGCTGTTAAGAGGATAGCTTCCCAAGCTTTTCATAAGCATCATTGCACGAGTCAAGCAAATCGCTGATGATGGTATTATAGTGCTTTTTGACAAGCTTTGGGTTGTCTTTGCCATCGGGATGGTTTGCCCTCGACAACAGGCTGTTGTGGCGTTCGGTAAGCTCGATGATAATATCGAGTGCTTTCTTTTTGTCTTCATCCTTATCAAATGATGCTGCTACTTCTAATGCATCCATGATAACCTGTTCGGTTAAAAAGCGGATGTCTTTCTTGAGTTCTCTTTTGTTTGCCATAATGTGGTATTTTTATTTTGAACGAAAGATACAATAAATAAGAGAAAAGCGTATTATTCAATTTCCGGAATTGATTTTGAGTGACCGATCAACTATCTTCGTAATCAACAATAATGATGTGTGGTATTATTTAAATGTAAATATTTTTGAAAAAGAATAAAAATGCCGAACAAAAAGGTGTTTTATAACATAGTTTTGTCGTCTATTTAACAAGATTCAATATGGAGCTTTTAACCAATATTTATTTCGCTTTTTTCCTGATCGTTGCACTCGGCTTTTTGCTGGGACGTATTAAAATCAAAGGAATATCGCTTGACGTTTCGGCAGTTATTTTTATTGCCCTTTTATTTGGTCACTTTGGTGTGGTTATACCAAATGAATTCCAACAAATTGGGCTTGTTTTGTTTATTTTCACCATAGGGATACAAGCGGGCCCCGGTTTTTTCAGCGCGTTTAAAAAGCACGGGAAAAACCTGGCAATACTTTCTTCAACATTAATCATTGTTGCCGGGCTTACTACCGTTGGTGTTACCTGGCTTTTCGATATTGATATGAATATTGGTATTGGTTTATTAACCGGTGCATTAACCAGTACGCCCGGCTTGGCCGCGGCTATTGACACTACCGGGTCGCCACTGGCTTCTATCGGTTATGGGGTGGCTTACCCCTTTGGTGTGATTGGCGTAATCTTATTTGTGAGTTTGTTGCCCAAAATAATGCGGAAAAATGTCAAACAGGCCGAAGAAGACTATATGTCGGACATGAAATCGGATTTTCCTGAAGTGAATACTGCTCATTTTGTTGTTCAAAACGAAAAAGTGGTTGGTAAAAGCATTGGTGAACTACGAATAAGGTTTATGACCAAAGCCGTGGTTTCGCGGGTAATGCATAAAGATGTGGCAGTAACACCAACACCAAACACTGTTTTACAAAAAGGTGATATTATAAAAGCCGTTGGCGACAACGATGCACTTGACCGTATTAAGCTTTTAATTGGCGATACAACCGATAAAGAAATTCCATTATCGAAACAATTTGATGTGCGCCGTGTGCTTGTGACCAATAAAGAGTATGTTAATAAGACCATAAAGCA
>JAGYOI010000391.1 GCA_018399395.1 Prolixibacteraceae bacterium | reverse complement strand
CGAAAAGCGTATAATCATAAATACCGTCTTTGAAGAATTCAGAGGCGGCACAGTCAAGCGCAATTGTTACATCTTTACCTGGCTTGTAACCAGCATTTTCAATTGCTTTGATAATGCTGTCAAGTGCATCTTCTGTTCCGTTCAGTGCAGGGGCAAAACCACCTTCATCGCCAACGGCAGTACTTAAACCACGGTCGTGTAATACTTTTTTAAGGTTGTGGAATACTTCAGCACCCATGCGAAGACCTTCGCGGAATGAAGGGGCACCAACCGGGCGGATCATGAATTCCTGGAATGCGATAGGAGCATCAGAGTGTGATCCACCGTTAATGATGTTCATCATTGGCACCGGCAATGTTTTGGCATTAACACCGCCAATATAACGGTACAATGGCATTTCGAGATAGTTGGCAGCAGCTTTTGCAACAGCCAATGAAACACCTAAAATAGCATTAGCACCAAGTTTACTTTTAGTCTTGGTTCCATCAAGTTCCAACATTTTCATGTCGATTCCAACCTGATCAAGAGCACTCATACCTTCGATTTCGGGACCAATTTTCTCGTTCACGTTGGCAACTGCTTTCAGGCATCCTTTGCCCATGTAACGTTTTTTGTCACCGTCGCGTAGCTCAAGTGCCTCGTTTTCGCCGGTTGAAGCCCCTGATGGAACTGCAGCTAAACCTTTAATACCACTTTCGAGCGTTACTTCTACTTCAACGGTAGGATTACCACGTGAATCGATAATCTCTCTACCAACAACTTTGTAAATGTGCATTGTTATTTTTTTTAGAGTTATTAAACTTATTTGATTATTCTTTGGCTTTTAAAGCGCCACAAAGGTACAAAAATGTACTTGTTTTTGAAAAAGCATAGAAAAAAAGCAATTACCTTTGAGCGTTTAAAGATACCAAATAATGAAGAAGTTCAGAACTTTAAGAAGCGAACATTGGCTTATGAACCGGTTAATTAACAATTTATTTAAGGAAATAAAAAAATCCATTCCCGGAAAGGAATGGATTCTTATCTGTTTGTTTGAAAAAATGTGTTCGAAAGTGTTGATAAAAAGAATTATTCAGATACCACTTCAAATTCAAAGTCAACCACAACTTCGCGGTGTAGTTTAACTTTAGCGGTGTGGGTACCAACTTCTTTAACACCGTCTTTCGGTATGGTAATATTCTTACGTTCAATTTCAACACCCTGCTCTGCAATTTTTTCAGCAAGTTGGATGTTGTTAACCGATCCGAAGATTTTACCGGCACTACTTGTTTTGGCACCAATTACTACTTTAATATCCTTCAGTTGTTCTGCAATCTTTTCAGCTTCAGCCTTAAGCTTAGCTTCTTTATGTGCACGTTGACGAATATTTTCTTCCATTACTTTTTTTGCCGATTCGGAAGCAATAACTGCGTACCCTTGCGGTATTAAAAAGTTGCGAGCGTAACCCTTCTTAACAGTTACGAGGTCGTCCTTTGAACCTAAGTTCTGAACATCTTGTTTCAGTATAATTTCCATCAGTTGTCCTCCTTTTTTATTTCATCAAATCGGTTACATAAGGCAGTAATGCAATGTGACGGGCACGTTTAACTGCTTGAGAAACTTTACGCTGGTACTTTAATGAAGTACCGGTAATACGGCGAGGTAAAATTTTACCTTGCTCGTTAAGGAACTTCTTCAGGAACTCGGGATCTTTATAGTCAACATACTTAATGCCATTCTTTTTGAAGCGGCAATACTTTTTCTTTTTGATATCCACTGTAGGTGGAGTCAAATACCTGATTTCTGATTGATTTGCTGCCATGACCTATTTCTCCTCTGCTTTAGCTTTTACTTTTTTTCTACGTTTCTCACTGTACTCGATAGCGTATTTATCTAACCTGAAAGTAAGGAAACGAATAACGCGCTCATCGCGACGGTATTCTAATTCAAGTTTCTCGATAAATGTAGGTTCGGCTTTAAACTCGAACAAATGGTAAAAACCTGTAGATTTTTTCTGGATGGGATAAGCCAGCTTTTTCAGCCCCCAATCTTCATCGTTAATCATCTCACCACCTTGTTCGGTGATAAGATTACTGAATTTAGTCACTGCTTCCTTAAATTGTGCTTCCGACAATACAGGAGTAGCGATAAAAACAGTTTCGTACTGA
>JAGYOI010000390.1 GCA_018399395.1 Prolixibacteraceae bacterium | reverse complement strand
ATAAATTTCTCGTGAAAAGCAATCGTTCCCCTTACCAACTTTTATATAAACTAAGCCTCCGGAAAGGTCGGTATTTAGCGTTGCAATTTGAGTGCATTTTACCTCGCCAATCTGTGTACCTGAACCTGTTAGCGCCCATTTCTTTTCTGAATTCCAGTTTTCGTGAAATTTCATATTTGGCCAACGAGCTTCAATCATCGAAATACCTTCGAAAAAAACTTGCGTTGTAGACGATTCAATTTTTGTTCGCCAGATGTTTGGCTTCTCCTGCCATTTTTCCCACTTGCTTTCAATCGGGTCTCCACCCGAAATCACTACGGCCTCTCCTGGTGCGGCTTCAATAACCACAGGATTTTCAGCAGTTCCTGATTTTTCGATTACAATTTCCTCGTGATACGTTCCTTTCCCAATAATACATTTGCCATCACCATTTAAATATTGAACAGCTTTACTGATAGTTTTAAATGGCAGTTCTTTGGTGCCGGTATTTAAATCATCACCATAAACTGAGACATAAACTATCTTTTCGTTTTCAGTCGAAAGATTACCAGCCCATAAATTATTTATGAAAACGCACGATGAGAAACAAACAACGCCAATGAGCGAAATTCTTACTAATCTAATTTTATGGCAATAATTTTTAATCATTTATTCTGAATAGTATCTCAAGTTTCTTAAAGATTAGGAATTACACCAACATCGTCAATATAAGCGGTGCCCTTGTTCTTTTTGGTAATCTGAACGTGAACAGTTTCTGCTTCATTTCCCAAATCAAAATCAAGCTGCACAAACTTCCAGTTACTTTGTCCTTTAAAACTTATCCGATTACTTGAAATTTGAGCAAGCGTTTTTCCATTTTGTGTTACAGAAAACAGAACTTCTGCTTCGTCAGTTGATTTTATATAGCCACTTAACGAATAAGTTCTGTTCGGAAGCAAAGTGTAAATTTTCTGTATTACACCATCTGTTTTATCTCCACTAAAACAGAGGCTGTTTCCGTGAATGCTAAAACGATGTTCCGGGTTTGTTGGAAAATTAAAGCCTTCGAAATATAGCACTTCGGCATTTTTAGAATAGGTTTTCTCCCAGTGTTTTAACGATAGTTCATCATCTTCTTGATTCATTGATGCTTCGTAAGTACGGGAATAATCAAAGCACCCATTTTTTAAATGATTCCGAACAAAAGGCAAGTCATTTTCAAATTTTAGTTCCGGGAGATTTTCAAAATCGTGGCCAGCTTTAAAAAGCGAAGTCCCGGGTTTAATGGCACCTATATAATCAGGAAAGTCAGAGAACTTATTGTTCTCAATTTTATACCCAAACTTCAACGAATCCATTGAAACAATCTGATTTTGCCCCCTAATTACTTCAGGTTTAGCCATTATCGGCTGTCCCATTAGGTTATTTACAATTACCGTCCCAAATTGGTCGGCAGTACCCTCCCATGGGCCAAATTTGTTGTTGATATCCGGGCTAACCGTATTATTGAAAATGACATGAAAATGACCGGGGCGATTACTCCGAATACCATCTTTCATGCCTGTTACAATGTTATGATGTGCAATAACATTGTTGGTATAATTATCGAAGTAAATACCAATAAACTTTCCATTATCGTTTGAAATAATATTATGATGAATGACCATATTGTCGGCATCGGTTCCACCACTTTTCAGCACACCTAAATCTTCAGAAATCCGACCCGGATTAAATATTCGGTTATACGCAATTTTGTGTGCTCCTCCACCCAGACGGATACAATCCCGTCCGGTATCATGAATTGTATTGTACAAAATTAAATGACCTTTTCCTTCCAGTTTTAAAGGTGCTGCGTTATGGCTTCCAATACAATTTACATCATGAATGTCGCAATTAAAAAGTATGTTCAATTCCCCCGAAATCATTACTCCATCTCCATTGGAGCCCCAAATATGGCAACTTTGCAAACTATTGTTTTTTCCCGATATAAAATTCCCATTCTTCCCTACGATTCCCTGTTCAGAGTTATATCCCAAAGCGTAAGCATAATGCTTTATTTCGCTATTCCGGATAACACAGTTTTCCGATTCTTCCATGGTTATAGGAGCACCAACACAATCAATACCATAGATAATAATATTTGACTTTTCTCTCAGGTCGATTGCCCATCTTCTTC